>CALMFQ010000640.1 GCA_937863215.1 uncultured Pseudomonadota bacterium | reverse complement strand
GCAGCTGGAGCAGGATTACAAACCGCTGCTGCTGCAGATCGCCCATGCCCCCAAGCCGGTGATCGGCGTGATCCAGGGCACTGCCGCCGGCATCGGCGCCTCGCTCGCCATGGCCTGCGATCTGAGCCTGATGGCCGACAATGCCAGCCTTTATCTGCCGTTCAGCCAGCTGGGGCTGATCGCCGATGGCGGCGCCTGCTGGCAACTGCTGCAGGCGGCCGGGCGCCAGCGGGCTTACGAGGCGATCATCAGCGGCGCCAGGTTGTCGGCAACACAATGCCAAACGCTGGGATTGTGCAACCGGGTGGTCGCGCCTGAACTATTGTTGAGCGAGGCGCAGGCCTGGGCCGGGCAGCTGGCGGCCAGCGCACCGCTGACCCTGCGTTACGCCAAACAGGCACTGCAACGGGTGGGCGGGATGAATCTGGCCGACGCGATCTCGTACGAAGCCACGCTGCAGAACTACTGCATGCGCAGCCGCGACAGCGCCGAAGCTTTCCGCGCCGTGAGCGAAAAACGTGCGCCGCTCTTTATTGGAGAATGAAGCCATGAGCCAAATCGTTGTCAGCGACAATTGGGTGACCAGCCCGCAGGGGCGGCTGTTTGTGCGCCGCTGGCAGCCGGCCGCCGCCGGCCCGGCGGCACCGATTGTGTTGCTGCACGATTCGCTCGGCTGTGTTGAATTGTGGCGCGATTTTCCGGCGCAATTGTGCGCGGCAACTGGGCGCGAAGTGATCGCTTACGACCGCCTCGGCTTCGGCCGCTCCGACCGGCGCACCGAACCGCTGGCGCTGGATTTCATCGCCGACGAAGCGCGCAGCTTTTTCCCGCTGCTGCGGCAGCAACTCGGGCTGCAACAGGTAATCGTTTTCGGCCACAGCGTCGGTGGCGGCATGGCGGTGAATATCGCCGCCGAATCAGGCAGTGATTGCCTGGCGCTGATCACCGTTTCTGCCCAGGCTTTTGTCGAGCAGCAGACGCTGGACGGCATCCGCTCGGCGCAACAGCAATTTCGCGATCCGCAGCAATTTGGGCGGTTGCAGAAATATCACGGCGACAAGGCAAACCGGGTGCTGAATGCGTGGATCGACACCTGGCTCAACCCGGCTTTTGCCAACTGGTCGCTGGCGCCGCAGTTGCCGCGCGTGATGTGCCCGTTGCTGGCCATTCACGGTGAATTTGACGAATATGGCGACCAACGCCAGCCGCAGATGCTGGTTGAGCATAGCGGCGGCCCGGCCCGACTGGAAATCATGCGCGACACCGGCCATATTCCGCACCGCGAACAGCCGCAACGTTTATTGCAGCTGGTGGCGGACTTTATCGCAGGGATATAAACGGCGGCCATCCAGTGGCAAGGCTGCAAGCCAATGGTGACGAGGCTTGCAGCCTTGCCTGCAGAGCAATAGCAGAGCGGCCTGCAGGTCAGGCGCGCAACTCCTCAGTGCGCAACGGCAGGCGGGTGATGCGTTTGCCGGTGGCGGCGGCAATCGCGTTGGCCACTGCCGGCGCCAGCGGCGGCACGCCGGGTTCGCCGATGCCGGTCGGTTTCTCCGCCGAGGGCACGATATACACCTCGACCTTGGGCATCTCGCCGATGCGCAGCAACGGATAGGTGTCGAAATTGCCCTGCTCCACCCGCCCTTCTTTCAGCGTGATTTCGCCGTTGAGCATCGCCGTCAGCGCAAAGCCGATGGCGCCTTCCACCTGCGAGCGGATGTTGTCGGGGTTGATCGCCACGCCGCAATCGACGGCGCACACCACGCGGTCAACCTTGAGGCTGCCATCTGCCGCTACGCTGACTTCGGCCACCTGTGCCACGTAGCTGTTAAACGACTCGTGCAGCGCCACGCCACGGCCACGGCGCATGCCGGCAAGCGGCGCCAGCGGCTTGCCCCAGCCGGCTTTCTCTGCCGCCAATTTGAGCACTCCGGCGTGACGCGGATGTTTCTGCAGCAGGCTCAGCCGCAGCGCCACCGGGTCTTTGCCGGCGACCTGCGCCACCTGATCGAAAAAGGTTTCGGTGGAATACGCGGTGTGCGACGAGCCAACCGAGCGCCACCACAGCACCGGCACGCCGATATCGCTCGGGGTATGCAGATCGACCAGCAGGTTTGGCAGCTGATACGGCAGATTGGCCGCGCCTTCGACTGAGGTCACATCCACGCCATTCTTGATCATCATGCCTTCAAAGCCGGTGCCCTTGGTGATCGACTGCCCCACCAGCCGGTGGCGCCAGCCGCTGATGTTGCCACTGGCGTCGATGGCGGCTTCCAGGGTGTGATGAAATGCCGGGCGGTAGTAGCCGGCGCGCATGTCGTCCTCGCGCAGCCACACCAGCTTGATCGGCGCCTTGCCGCCGGTTGCCTTGACGATCTGTGCCGCTTCCAGCACGTAATCCGACTTGCTGCAGGCGCGCCGGCCAAAGCTGCCGCCGGCGTACAGCATATGGATTTTCACCTGCTCCGGCTGGATGCCGAAAAAGCCCGCCAGCGCATGCTGATCGCCGGTGTGCAGCTGCTCGCCGTTCCACACCTCGCAGCCATCCGCCGTCTGCCGCATCACGCAGTTGAGCGGCTCCATTGCCGCGTGCGCCAGATAGGGAAAATCGTAAGCGGCGCTGACCACGGTTTTGGCGGCGGCAAATGCCGGCTCGACATTGCCCTGCTGCGCCGCCACTGCGCCCGGCGTCTGCGCCAGCTCGCGGTAACGGGCGAAAATCTCCTCGCTGCCGAGCTTGAAGGCGTTGCTTTCGTCCCAGTCGACGCTCAGCGCATCGCGGCCCTTCTTGGCGCTCCAGGTATCCTTCGCCAGCACCGCCACGCCGTTGTCGATCTGCACTACCTCAACCACGCCTTTCACCTTCAGCGCGCGCTTGGCATCGAACGATTTCACCTTGCCGCCAAAGCGTGGCGGATGCGCCACCACTGCCACCAGCATGCCCGGCAGCTGAATGTCCTGGGTGAAGATGGCTTTGCCGTTGGTTTTGTCGGCGCTGTCCTTGCGCGGCGCGTGTTTGCCGATCAGGCGGAAGTCGCGCGGGTGTTTCAGCGTCAGTTCGCTGGGGATGGTCTCCTCGCCCGCCGCTTGCGCCAGCTCGCCAAAGCCGGCCTTGCGCCGCGATTTGCTGTGACTGACGATGCCGTCGCGCACCGCGATTTCGCTCGCCGGCACCTGCCAGCGCTTGGCCGCCGCCTGCACCAGCATAAAACGCCCGGCAGCGCCGGCCTTGCGCATCTGCTCCCAGGAATTGGCCATCGCCGTGCTGCCGCCCGTTCCCTGCGCCGGGCCCCAGAACAGGTTGTTGTAGCGGCTGGCATCGGCCGGCGCGCCTTCGATGCGCACCTTGTTCCAGTCGGCATCCAGCTCTTCCGCCAGCATCGTCGCCAGCCCGGTGTAAGTACCCTGGCCCATTTCCAGATGTTTGGAAATAATGGTGACGCTGCCATCGGCGCCGATGCGCAGGAAGGCATTCGGCTCGAAATTGACCTTGCCGACCACCTCGCCGCCGGCCTTGCCCGGCCCGGCCGGTGCGGCGCTGGCCGGCAACGCAAATGCCAGCGTCAGGCCGGCAGTGCCCTGCAGAAACTGGCGGCGGCTGACGTTTTCAATCCTGAAATCGCTCATGGTCTGCTCCTTAGGCCAGTTGTTTTGCGGCTTCGTGGATTGCCGCGCGAATGCGCACATAAGTCGCGCAGCGGCACAGATTGCCGGCCATCGCCGCATCGATATCGGCATCGCTCGGCTTGCGATTCTGCTGCAGCAACGCCACCGCGCTCATGATCTGCCCCGACTGGCAGTAGCCGCACTGCACCACATCCAGCTTGCGCCATGCCGCCTGTACCGCCTTGCCGACGCGCGAACCGTCGGCGGCCTCGATGGTGGTGATCTTGCGCCCCAACACCGCCGACACCGGCACCACGCAGGCGCGCTGCGGCGAGCCATCGACAAACACCGTGCAAGCGCCGCATTGCGCCACGCCGCAACCATATTTGGTGCCAGTCAGCTGCAGCGTATCGCGCAGCGCCCACAGCAGCGGCGTGTCGGGCTCGACATCCAGCGGGTACAGCTTGCCATTCACATTCAGTTGCAACATGACAACACTCCTTTGGCAGCAATCGGAAAAATCAGCGGAATGAGAGAAAACAACGGGCAACGCTCGACGTAAAGCCGGCGCACTTTTGCTCAATCTAACGGAAAATACGCATGTCGACAGGCAAAAATCAGCGGCGCTTATTGCCGCCAAATCAACACATTAACAAGAGCAAATGTGTCATTACCGGGCAAGCCAAAACAACCCTGGCTGCATAAACCGCATGCGGCACATCGTCAGCCATGCACATACCGGAACCGATATATACCGGCTAAGGTCCAGCCAGCCCCTTGCGGTGTCTTGAGACCGAGGGTGGCAATTCGGCCAGCGGCTGCACCAGCAGCCCGCTGCTGAGCCTGCGGTGCGACCAGCTACGCGCCCGCCGGCTCACGGTGCGTTATCGTCGCTGGCTGGCGCAACAGCCCGCGCAGCCGGTAAGCCATCAGGTGCAGCCTCAGCCCTGACCGGCAATCACCACGCGGCCCGCATGGCGGCCTCAGCACGGCATGCAGGCCCGCACCGTGAGCGCCGTTCAAACACGTTTGGCGGAATGTAAACAAAGCCAGCATAAACCACGCTGGCGACATGCCGGCGGCAAAAAAGTGCTAGCTTTAAGTGTCATCCATCTGCAGGGCGTGAAATTCATGAATGGTTTGTGGACGCGTAAAACTCTGATTGCCGCCAGCATCGGCCTCGCTCTGGCGGCCTGCAATGGCGGTGGCGGCGGTTCGTCGGATAGCGCCGGCACAAGCACGCCCGTCGATCCCGGCACGCCGGCAACGCCGGTTCTGGCCAGCGAAGAAGCGAGCGCGGTGAAAGACGATCCGGCGGTGTACGCGGTGGAAGACAACAAGGTGATTCAGGCCAGCATCATCACCTTTGATGGCACCTACACTTTTGCCGACGTGAATGCGGATATTGATGACACTGACGCCATCGTGCCGGAAATCGACGCGCATCTGGCGATGGACAACTACGCCGACGATGGCAAAACCAAGAATGCCACCCTGCGCCTGCGTGGCCACAGCTCAAGGCTGGCGGAGCAGAAATCGTATCGCGTCAAGCTGGCCTCGGGCATCACCCTGTGGCGTGGCGAAGGCACGCTGCAGCTGAACAAGCACCCCTACGACCTCTCCCGCGTACGCAACAAGCTGGCGTTTGATCTGTTTCGCGACATCCCGCACATCCCCAGCCTGCGCACCCAGTTTGTCCAGGTCAGCATCAAGAACAAAAACGCCAGTGGCGTCGAATACGCCTCGGCCGATTTTGGCCTGTTCACCCATGTCGAAAAAATGGGCAAGGAATACCTGGCCAACCGCAAATTGCCGACCGATGGCAACATCTACAAGGCAGAAGATTTCGAGTTTCAGCTGAATGACAACCTCAAGCTCAAGGATAACGGCGACGTTCTCAGCAAGACCAATTTCGAGAAAACGCTGTCACTCGAAGCCGACAACAAGAATCACAAGAAGCTGATCGAAATGCTGACCGCGCTGAACGACCCGGCCACCGACTTCAATGCCTTTTTTGCCAAATACTTCGACAAGAGCAATTACCTGACCTGGATGGCCACCAGCATCCTGATGGGCAACCGCGATACCGTGAATCAGAACTTTGCGCTGTATCAGCCCAATGGCAGCGACAAATTCTATTTTCTGCCGTGGGATTACGATGGCTCATTCGGCTTTGAAGATCAGCCTGACATCAAGGCCGCCAACAATCTGTATGCACCCTGGCAACTGGCCGCCAGCAACTGGTGGGGCGTGCCGCTGCACCAGCGTTTCATGAGCGACCCGAAACTGCTGGCCGACCTGAAAGCGGCCGTGGAAGAGGTGTACAGCAAATACCTCAGCAGCGACAAAATCAAGGCCAAGCTCGACAGCTATCAGGCGCTGGTAGCGCCGTTTGTTGCCGCCGCGCCCGACAACACCTATCTGCCGGCCATTTCCAGCGACAAGCTGAAGGAGTGGAACGACGAATACCTACGTATCGCGGGCGTGGTCAAAGGCAATCGCGACCTGTTTGTCAGCGCGCTGGAAAAGCCCATGCCTTTCTGGCAGGCAGTCGAGCTGCAAGGTGGCGAATTACGGCTGGCATGGGATGCGGCAGTCGATCTGCAGGGCGACCGGGTCAGTTACACGGTGCAGCTATCCGGTACACCGGATTTCGCCGTGATCCTGAAAGAAGCCAGCGTCAGCACCACCGAATGGCTCATCGCCAAACCCGGCAACGGTATTTATTACCTGAAGGTGACGGCCAAAGACAGCAAGGGCAACACGCAGCAGGCCTTTGATCGCACGGATGTCGGCAGCAAGCCCTATTACGGCGTGTATGGCTTTGAAGTCAAAACTGATGCGGTAACAGGCCTGAATTAAGGCCCGGCTGCAGAGCAATACCAGCGTGGCCTGCAGGCCGGCCTGCGAATCAATAGCAGAGCGCCCTGCAGGATGATTGAGAGGAATCTCAGCGCCCCTTCTTACCACTTATTCCGGCGCTTTCGAATCCAGCCAGATCGTCACCGGCCCGTCGTTGACCAGGCTGACTTGCATGTCGGCGCCGAAAATACCCTGTTGCACTGGCTTGCCGAGCGCGGTACTGAGGGCTTCGAGAAAGGCGTGGTACATCGGCTGCGCAAAATCCGGCCGGGCGGCGCGGCTGTAGCTGGGGCGGGTGCCTTTTCACGAAATCATCCGCCGCTTTGCCGACAGCGCGGTGCTGGCGGAACAGGCCGGCTTCAACGGCGTGCAGATTCACGCTGCGCACGGCTACCTGCTGTCGCAATTCCTCTCGCCGCTGACCAACCGGCGCACCGACCAGTGGGGCGGCAGCATCGACAATCGCGCCCGGCTGCTGGTCGAAACCATCAAGGCGGTGCGTGCGCGGGTAGCGCCGCAATTCGCCGTGGCGGTAAAGCTCAACTCGGCCGACTTCCAGCGCGGCGGCTTCGACGTGGCCGATGCGCGACGCGTGGTGGAATTGCTCAACCAATTGCCGGTCGATCTGCTGGAGCTGTCCGGCGGCAGCTACGAAGCCCCGGCGATGCAGGGCCGCACCGCCGACGGCCGCACCCTGGCGCGCGAAGCCTACTTCCTCGAATTCGCGCGCGACATCGCCGCCAGCGCCAGCATGCCAGTAATGACCACCGGCGGCATCCGCCGCCCGGCCGTGGCGCAACAGGTGCTCGACAGCGGCGTGGCCATGGTCGGCATCGGCACCGCGCTGGCGCAAGTGCCCGACCTGCCGGCCCGCTGGCGCAACGGCGACAACCTCAGCGCACCGCAACCGCAAGTCAACTGGAACGACAAAGTGCTGGCCGCACTCGCCACCATGGCCATGGTGCGCCGCCAGCTGCAACGGCTCGGTGCCGGCAAACCCGTGCTCACTTCGCCATCGCCACTGCTGACGCTGATCCGCGACCAGCTGCGGCTGAAACGGCTGACGGCGCGCTACCGGCGCTGGCTGGCGCGGCAGGACGACCGTCAGCCGCGCAACGCCATGCAGACCCAAAGCTGAAGCAAGCCCGCAAGCCGCGCCAGGACTGGCCCGCAGGCATGGCTGCAGGGCAATGCCGGCGCGGCTTGCAGGGTGGCCGGTGAAAACGGCGGGCGGCCGCTGCTGCACGGCAGGCTGGCCCATCGCGCCGACAAGCGCATCTGTAGCCGCTTCCAGCCATGTCCCGGTGCGCAGCCGCAGCGTCCGGCCACGGCAAACGGCAGTAAAAATCTGCGCATATACAGCAAATCACTGTATAGTGCGCAAGGATTTTTCCCTTCCCTCCAGAAGTTAAGTCTGCGTATTTGCCCAATTGCCGTGCTCACAACCGGCACGATTGACCGCAAATTCGGTCATCTCGCGAAACCTGCCAGCGCAGGCGTTCGCCGAGGATTGCGGCCTGGTGCCGCGCTCAAAGCTTGGCCCGTCCGGCGGATTCTGTCCAGCCGTTCCGGGGTCGGCTCTGCATTAAGGAACCCATACTGTGGCTAAAGAAGAAACCATCGAATTTGAAGGCGTCGTTACCGACGTTCTCCCTGAATCGCGCTATCGCGTCAAACTCAGCAACGGCGTGGAAATCCTCGCCTACGGCTCGGGCAAGATGAAAATGCACCGCATCAAGGTATTGATGGGTGACCGGGTCACCGTTGAAATGTCGCCTTACGATCTGACCAAGGGACGCATCACCTTCCGCCATCTGGCGCCACGCCCCAGTCACTGAGCCAGAGGCTCGGACTGCAAAGAAAGTACCATTGAAAGTAAATGAACTGATACCCGGCGACCGGGTAAACGACCATCGCAACGGCCAGGATTTCTGGCTCGAAGTCATCTCGACGCGCCCCGACGGGCGCATGATCACCGTCACTTTCCAGTCTTCACTGGGCAGCGCATCGGCGTGCTATAACGGCAACGCCTTTATCCCGGCGTTGCGCACCGTACAATAGCTGCGCGCCGCCATACCGGCGGCCTTGAATCCCGCGCCGCAGGTGGATGCAACACAGCCAAACCTGCGGCGCTCTCACCGGTATCGACGATACCTGTCTGCAATTTACGCCCTGCCAGCACAACATCCGGGCAACGCCATAAGACAATAGCAACGCAGCCCAGCTGCACGCCTATTCCGGCGCCTTGGAATCCAGCCAGATCGTCACCGGCCCGTCGTTGATCAGGCTGACTTGCATGTCGGCACCGAAAATGCCCTGCTGCACGGTTTTGCCGAG
>CALMFQ010000639.1 GCA_937863215.1 uncultured Pseudomonadota bacterium | reverse complement strand
TGTCGCCACGCTTCACCTCCAACGGACCATGCTGGTCCAGCAACCGGTCCGTAAACGGCCCGATGCGTAATTTATTCCCGCCAGAATGCGAAGTCGTGTTGTAGCCAGCCCCAGTCAGAAGAGCACGGAATTTATCCCATACGAACGGTTTGCCGGGTGGGCGCGGTTGCTGTCCGGCGCGAATTTCCCGCCAGAACTGATCGTTCTTTTGTCCCCGTAGGGTTGCACCCTCGCGGAGATTTTCATAGGCGCCGGCAGACAGCATCGTCTGGATCTCGAGCCCGGATAGGCGCTTCGCAGATCCGCCCGCCTGCGCGCCGCGTTGGGGCTGTTCCTGCGCATCATAGCCGGCCTGCCCGCGTGCATCCGCTTTAGACTCCGCGGTGTGGTGTAGACGCATCACCAGTCCCTCCCCGACCATGATCGGTTGGGCCAGTTTCTTGTTCAGCAGCGGATCAAATACTTCCTCCTCGGAATTCAAACCATGCTCGGCCAATTTTGCACGAACCATATCGATCCATCGCTCGCCTGGTTTTGTAAATGCCGGCACCTTGATGGGACTCCCTTGGGCACGAGCTGCCTTGCCGAGCAGCAACTCGAACAAGGTGGAGTTGTTGGCCCGGCTCGGAATCCCGGTTGGGTTGAGCAGGATCTCCAGAGGTTTACCGTCCGCGGTGCGAAGCATGTGCTGATCCGGGATGATGTGCGACAACGTGCCCTTCTGCCCTGCCCGAAAAACAACCTTGTCGCCAATGCGTGCCGGGGATGCGAATTCGATCAGTACCTTGGCCGTTCCATCTTTGGCGTGGGCCACGTCGACGACGCGCGCCGGATCCTTACCCTCCCACGTCTGCGTGGCATCCTGGCGGAGGGACTTGAAGGATTTGGACAGCGATCCGATTCCGAGATCACGAGAAGATGCAACACGCGGCGACGTAGCCAGCATGATGGGATCGCCTGGTTGAAGAATTGTGCCGACCCTGGCTACTCCATTTTCGTCCAGATTATCCAGCTGGGCTTTCTTGAATGTCTCGGGGAAAATGGCCGTGAAGTGGTCCTTGCCTCCGCGAACATTCCGATCGTATTTCTGCGCCAGCGTATAGGACTGGATGGTCGTCAGCTTGCGCGCCGCCGACTCCGACATGGCAATTGCGTCATCCATCGTGAAGCCTTTGTACGGTACCAGTCCGGTCCGCATATTGGCCCCCAGCGCAAGTGTTCCTTGCTGATCGGTAAAATTGGAAGACGCCAGAAGGTGGCCTTTCGTAACCTTCTGGCCCGCCTGCACTTTGGGCGTATTGTGGACAGCCGATTTGCGATTGAACGGCAGATTGTTGTAGAGCTCGATGGTGCGCTCCCCAGCCTTATCCCGCACCTTGATACCATCCGGCTCTACCTTGAGAATCTCCATGTCCTGATCCGCCCTGATGGCCCCGGCACGTTCTCCGTACAGATCGTCAAAAGATCGCCCCTGCTCATCTTCTGGATCCAGCGCCTGCACAAGCGGCGCTTCCGGATTCTGAAGTGGAAGGGCCTGATCGAAAAATCGAGCGCCGTAGAAGACACGCGGTCCGTTTACGGCGCTGAGGAGCGGCACTGCATTGGCATGAACGCCTATCTGGCGGGCAGGTGTTGGCAGCTCGTAATCGATTTCGTCGTCATCTACCTGCTGAATCTGATAATGCTTAACGCCTATGCGGGAACTCATGCGTCACCGTAAACCATTCAGCGAAAACGCGCACCCTCAAAGGTAGCGAGTCATATCGCCCATGGGCGATTGCTGCAGTTGCTGAATGACAAACGGGTCATTGGAAATCGAATTGAGCAGATCAGCCGACGGGGCCAGCTTGGGACTGAATTGCGCCATCTGATCCAAAATATTCGGAACGGGTCTGAATCTGGACAGCATGGAAAATGTGTTGTCGGCGCCAGTCGAGAAATTACTAACCCGGCTGAAACGCGAAATGGGCGGCGACGTAGCGGCCATCTGGCGCGGTGCATTACCCAGCCAATTTCGCAGCAGCCCTTTACCGATGGCGCTGAACCAATCACGACTCTCCGGCTGCTCGGGTCCGCGAAATACATTACCGAGATGAATTCCTTGCGGCGAATTCCTCAATGACTGCATCAACGGACTGGTGCCCGAAAAATGCGAAATGACGGCACCGGGTGCGAATGCGCTATCGGGTGGGGTATTCATGTCAGCCGTAAATCAATCGATTGTTGGTCGTGCTAAGCGGACCCTGTCCGGACGGCGTCGACAAAATACTCGGAGCTGTCTGGTTGTCTCCCATGATGGATCCCAGCGACCCTGTGATGGATGCCAGGACAGGACCGAGCACATCCATGATGCCGCCGCCATTTGATTGCGGAGCGGGCGCAGGTGCGGGCGGAGCTGATGCCGGGGAAGTTCCCCAGGCATTGGCGGCACCATCCTGGAGAATACCGAGACCTTTGAACAACTTACCGGGACCAAGGTTCATGGCCAGTGAGGAGCCGCCGCTAAACATGTCGCGCGCACCGCTCCACAAGTTGCTCCCGGCCTCCGCCAACTGCGGCGTGATTTTAGCGTTCAACCCATTGTTGGCCAAATTCAGAGCCGTATCGACGCCTCCCTGCAGGAGCGCCCCGCCAGTGTTCCAGGCACCTCGAGCCAGAGTGGCTGCAGGTGCCATCAGGCCATGCGCCAGCCAATTACCAGCCGTCTGAGTAGCCAGGTGCGTACCCTTACTGAGATTGCCCAGCGTCGCGCCCATCATGTGATTGAGGCCCGATTCGAGCGTGCCTGGCTCGTACTTCTTGGCACGCTGATCCCAAGCATTCCAGGTCGCATTAC
>CALMFQ010000638.1 GCA_937863215.1 uncultured Pseudomonadota bacterium | reverse complement strand
AGCCCGCCGCCGGGCCGCTGCGCCAGCAGCCACAGCAGCGTCAGTAGCAGCAGCCCGGCGCCGAGCGCGGTACCGGATAGCGTCTGCAGGAATACTGTGCGGGAGTAGCCGGTTTGGTGATAATAGCGCCGGGCGTCTATCGTCAGTACGTAGCCGCCGACGTTGCGCTCCTGCGCATCGCTGATGCGCCGCCCAGCCTCGATGCGACCATTGCCGGCCTCGATTTGCCACAGCGCCTTGTCGCGCAGGCTCAGACGTTGCCACGCGGGTTGCGCGGCGCTGCCGATGCGGCGCGCATCGCTGCTGTAGAGTATGCTGGCCGCGGCACCATTACTGCGGAAGATGTCGATGCGCGCCAGATCCGGCGTGTCGCCCTGCAGGCGTTGCAGCAGGCTTTGCAGCGACTGGGTTTCGTCCAGCGTCAGGCCGCTGCGCTGCGCGGTTTGCAGTGTCGCATCGATATCGCCGGCAATCACCGCGGCGCGCGATACCGCCAGATCGAGCATCAGCTGGTGCTGTTTGTTCAGCAGCAGAAAACCCAGCAGGCCCATGGTCAGCCACAGCGCCGCCAACAGCAGGGCACCCAGCCGCAGCCATTGCGGGCGGGTGAGCGTGGCGGGCAAGGTGGGGCTGGGCATCGAAAGCAGGGCGGGGAGAGCCGGCAGGGCCGGCCGATCAACAATATGAAAGACTATAGCTCATGATCTTTATGCACCGAAACCCATGTCTGGCAGCGCGCCACTGGGCCGCCTGGCTGCTGGTATTGGCTGGCCTGTGGTCGCTGCCGCTGCTGGCGGCGGACAAGCCGGTGGCGCTGGTGATCGGTAATGCTGCTTATCGGGCGTCGCCACTGCTGAATCCGGTCAACGATTCACGCGCGATTGCCGCCAAGCTGCGGGCGCTCGGCTTCGATGTCGTCAGCCGCGAGAATCTGCGCACCAACCAGATTTCCGGTGTGCTGCGTGAATTCCGCAGCCACGTCAAACCGGGTTCGGTGGCACTGTTCTTCTATGCCGGGCATGGCGTGCAGATCAAGGGCGTTAATTACCTGCCGGCGGTGGATGCGAATATCCAGAGCGAAGACGATGTACCGCTGCAGAGCATCAACATCAACCAGCTGCTGGAAATGCTGGAAGAGTCGAAAACCCGGCTGAATCTGGTGTTTCTCGATGCCTGCCGCAACAACCCGTTCGCGCGCAGCTTCCGTTCTGCCGCGGGGGGGCTGGCGCGGGTCAATGCACCGTCCGGCACGCTGATCTCGTTCGCCACCCGCCCCGGCAGTACCGCATCGGACGGCGATGGCAGCCACGGCCTGTACACCGAACACCTGCTGCGGCAAATGGACAAGCCGAACGTGCCGATCGAGCAAGTGCTGAAAGGCGTGGTGATCGGTGTCAAGGCCGCGTCCAAGGGGCAACAGGAGCCGTGGATGGAAGGCAGCCTGGACGGCGATTTCTATTTCATCGGCGGTCCGCAGCTACCGCTGCAGGTGGCTGCTCCAGCGGCTGCACAGCCGGCTATCGGCGAAGCGGCAGCATTCGAACTGTCGTTCTGGGACAGCATCAAGAACAGCGGCAATCCGGCCGATTTTCAGGCCTATCTCGCCAAATACCCGCAGGGGCAGTTCGCCGCGCTGGCTGCCGCGCGAGGCTAAGCCGGCCCCTTCTTCCCGAGAGCAGG
>CALMFQ010000637.1 GCA_937863215.1 uncultured Pseudomonadota bacterium | reverse complement strand
GCTTATGGCAAATTCTGAATAATGACAAATATCGTTAAAAAATATGAAGTTAGCGCACATACCGCAGGTGGCGTATCAAGAGACGCCAAGCAGGGCAAGGCGTACACGCCGATCGGCACAATCCGGGCTAAAGATTCACCCGGAATTGCCGAGATATCCGGAACGACATAAAAAATCCATTTTCCGGCCGCGCGCCGCTCAATGCCCGCCAGCCCGATCAGGAAGGACAACACAATGAAACTGACCCATATTGCCGTGCTTGCAGCTCTCAGCATGACCACCCTCGGTGGCTGCGCCACGCTCGGCGGAATAGGCATCTACAGCAAAGCCACCCAGACCGTGCGCGTCAGCGCAACCGGCTATGGCTCCACCAGTCATTTCGACGGCTACAACAACGGCCAGCGCCGGCTGATGGCAATGCGCGCATCCAAACTTGACGCTTACCGCGCACTGGCGGAACAGGTATACGGCGTCAAAATCAAGGGCAGCACCACGGTAGCGGCAATGGTCGCGCAGAACGACAGCTATCGTATCTATGTCGATGCCTACCTGCGTGGCGCACGCGTGGTCAGTGTGACGCCGATGGCCGAGGGCAACTACGAGACCGAAGTCGAAATCGAGCTGCCGGCCGATTTCGGCCAGCGCATCGCCAGCAGCGCCGCGCGCAGCAGCGACAATGCAGCACGCAGCATGGCTTACAACTCCTTTTATTACGCCGATTGACACTGGCACGCGCCGGCTTGCCGCAGGCGCGGATTTCGGCCATGCTGTGGACGTGACCTTCCATTCATCCCTCCCTCGTCGCCGACATCCGTTACCGCTGCTGTCCGCAGCGGTACTGGTGGCGTGGCTATCGCCGCTGGCAGCACAAACGCTCAGCTCCGAAGGCAGTGCCAGTATCGAGCAGCGCAGTCACGACGAGGCGCGGCGCGAAGCGCTGCAGCGTGCGCTGGAAGAGGCCGGCATGCGTGCCGGCGTGGCGATTTCCAGCCGCGACCAGAACGGCACCGCTATGCAGCAGCGGATTACGCCGCGCCCGCCGAACCGCTATCGCATCGTGCGCGAATGGCCGGCCAGTGGCGAATATCACGTCCAGATCGAAGCCGAATTCGACGATACGCCGGCCAGCAAAAGCTGCAGCTACGCCGGCCAGCGCCAGTACCGCAAAACCATTGCCAGCACCAACTTCCTGGTGGTCAATCCGCAGCATGTCAGCGACATCGACAATGTCTGGGACGGCTTGCCGCGCGAACTGATGCGGCGACTGGAGAAAAGCGACAACCTGCTACCGACCACGGTGGTGCGCAGCAATCTGTTTTCCAATCCGCAACCGGCACAGCGCTTCGAAGCCGACCCGGAACTGGTGCGGCGCCTGGCACAAAACAGCAACAGCCAGTTCATCGCCGTCGGCCGGCTGACCGATGCGGCAATCACCGGCCACAGCACGCGCCCGTTTTACGCCTGGCAGTCCGACAGCGGCTCGACCGGCCAAACCACCCAATACGGCCAGGGCTGGCAGAACGATACCGGCGGCAATACACAAGGCGCCGCCATCCAGATTCCCGGCCTGCCGTGGAATGCCGGCCTGCAGAATCAGCCAAGCGAACGGCGGCTGGAGGTAGAGATATTGCTGTACGAAGGCAACAGCGGCATCCTGCTGCAGCGGCTGCGCGCCAGCGACACGGCCCGCGGCCGGGTCTTGGTCGGGCGCGACAAGAGCTTCGGTACCGAGAATTTCTACAGCACCGCATTCGGCCAGGCCACCACGCATGTGCTCGACACGCTGGCGAAGCAACTGGAAGAAGTAGCCTCCTGCCTGCCGCTGAACGCACGCGTGGTGAAAGTGGACGGCAAAACCGCCTATCTCGACAGCGGCGCGCAGCAGAATCTGCGGCCCGGAGATACGCTGACGCTGTTCGCGCCGGATCGCAACACCCCGGTGTTCGCCGGCGAGAACAACATTCCGCTCGGGCTGCCGGAACAGCCGCTGGGTACTATAGTTATCAAATCGGTACAGCCGAAATTCGCCATCGGCGAAGTCCGCGAAAACGCCGGCAAACGCGTGCGCGTCGGTGACATGGCCCGCTACGACGAGCCGCAGCCACGCCAGCAACAGAAAGAACAGCCCGAAGAATGAAGCGCAAACTGACCTCCATCCTGCTCACCGGCACCGTACTGGCGCTGGCGGCCCCGGCGGAAGCGGTACGGCCGCTCGGCCCGCACCCGATCGGCAAGCACAAGTCAGCGCCCGCCAGCGCCAACTCTCAGGATCTGCTGCGCCAGGCACAATTGCGTATCGCGCAATATGCCAAGCCGGGCGCAGCGGCAACCACGCTGCCGGCAAGCCAGATCAACATTCCCAACCTGCCATCCAGCAGCCCCGGCCCGGCACCGTCCAGCCTCGGCCGTGCCTATACCCAGGACGAGCTGACCCGCTCCTGGGCGCCATACACCTACCCCTGAGCTGCAGCGCCGATACGGCAGGAAAGCCCGTCT
>CALMFQ010000636.1 GCA_937863215.1 uncultured Pseudomonadota bacterium | reverse complement strand
GGCGAAGATCCGCGTTATCTGGCGCATGAATATTTACACTCGGTATGGGAGCCACGTTATTTCGCCGATGTCGCTGCCGAGATGTTGCGTGCTGACGTAGCTTTCATCGGCTCGGCAACGCTGTTTGCCAACGAACCGCGTTTCCTGATGAATGCCGAACAGCAAGCCTTTGTCGCCGCCGGTGCCGATCCGGTCGAACGGCAGATGTTGCAGGACTATATGCTCGATACCAGTTTCCGGCGCGATGTATGGGGGCATCGGTCATCCCGGCTGAGCGCCGAAGATGCGTTGCGGCGTCTGGCGCAGATGCCGTTCATGCTGCAGGTTGCTCCCGATGCTGTTCAATACGTGGTCCAGGTGGGGTTCGCGCAGCTGAATATTGATTCGCCGATTGCGCGCAATCTGGTCAAGGCGCTTGCGGAAGGGGTGAAAACCATTACCCAGCTGCTGTCGCGCTGGGACATGATGGCGGCGTCACAGCAGGAAGTACGTGATTTACTGTTTGTGCTGGCCTGTTCCGGGCAGGTGACGCCGGTGGAGCAGGACAAGATTGCCACCGATTCGCGCCTCAACGATGTGCTGCGCGCCGCGGCTTATCCATGCAAGGCAATGGCTACGCCTTTTGGCGTCGGGCTGGAGCTGGAATTGCCGGAGCTGATCCTGGCCATGCGGCCAAAAGACAGCTCGATTGCAGTGGAAGACTATCTGCGCAACGAACTGCAGCGCACCGGGCGCAGTATTGACACTGTTGAGATTGCTGCCTGCATCGGCAGCTATCAAGCCAGACGTGCCAGGGTAATACAGTCGATTCACCCGGTCGGCCATATCTGAGTACCGTACCAGGGATTCCGGGAGCAGGAAGCGACAAGTCGCTGTATTTCGTGCCAAAGCGGTTATAATGGCGGCCGATTTGTGACGCCTTGCGTCTTGTTCCTTATTACCGCAGGCCGTTTGGGCCTGCCCTGGAGTCCCCATGCATCCGATGCTCAACACTGCGGTGAAAGCCGCCCGTCGCGCCGGTTCGGTCATCAATCGCGCATCCAACAATCTGGACGTGATCAAGGTCGAGCGTAAACAGCAGAACGATTTTGTCAGCGATGTCGATCGCGCCGCCGAACAGGCGATCATCGAAGTCTTGCTGGACGCCTATCCGACCCATTCGATCCTAGCGGAAGAGGGCGGCTCGCGTGGCGACTCCGAATTCCAGTGGATCATCGACCCGCTCGATGGCACCACCAACTTCCTGCACGGTTTCCCGCAATACGCGATTTCGATTGCGCTGCGACACAATGGCACGATTACCCAGGGGGTGATCTACGACCCGGTCAACAACGATC
>CALMFQ010000635.1 GCA_937863215.1 uncultured Pseudomonadota bacterium | reverse complement strand
GCGCATGGCACCTTGGTGGGCGCCATGTCATTTCTGCGCCAGCGCCTGGTACACCTGCCGGTAATTGGCCAGCATCGCCTGCAGGCTGAATTGCTCCAGCGCGCGCTGGCGTGCGGCGGCGCCGTGCTTTTGCGTCAACTCCGGGTTGCCGGCATAGACGGCGATCAGATCGGCCAACCGCGCTACGTCGCCGGGGTTGAAGCTGGCGCCGACTACGCCTTCGTCCTGCAATTCGAGATTGCCGCCGACCGCCGTCGCCAGCACCGGGATGCCGCTGGCCATGGCTTCGAGAAAGGTATTCGAGATGCCTTCGTTGAGCGACGGCAGCACGAACAGGTCGATGCCCTGCAGCAGTTCGGGCAGATCGTGGCGCGCGCCGGCAAACCAGGTTTGCCCGGCGATGCCCAGTTCCCCGGCCTGCGCCTGCAGCCGCTCGCGCAACGGCCCGTCGCCGATCAGTGCCAGCCGCAGCCAGTCGCGCCATTGCGGCTGGCGCTGCAATAGCAGCGCAAAGGCTTGCAGCAGTGTTGCCTGGTCCTTGATTGCCTGCAGCCGGCCGACCGCGCCGACGACAAACAGCCGCTCCAGCCGGAATGCCTCGGGCAGCGCAGCGCGCTGGCGTGGCAGGGCCGGTGCGAAGCGTGCGGTATCTACGCCGTTGTAAATCTGCGTCACCTTGCGCGGCGCCACGCCCCAGCGTTCGATCATCAGCTCGCGCAAATCCTGCGATACCGAAATGAAGTGCTGCACCAGCGGCGCGTGCAGCCGCCGCAGCAGCGCCGGCTTGAATGCGCCGCCGCGCAGGTTATCGACATCGAAACCATGTTCGCTGTGGAGGGTGCGGCAGCCGGCCAGCCGCGCCGGCAGCAACGCATCCAGCCCGGACATGTTGCGGCTGTGGACGATATCCGGCCGCAGTTTGCGGAACAGCCGCCACAGCCGCCAGCGCAGCCGGCGCGAGCCGATCTGCGAGCGGTGCATGGCGTACACCTCGACGTCCGGGCGCTGGATACGTTGGCGGAATTGCTCCGAATAATCCTCGACACAGACGATGGCGTGGCGGAAGCGGTCGTGCGGCAGCTTGTTGACCAGATTGACCACGCCGTTCTCCATGCCGCCGATATACAGATGGTGAATGACGTGAACAAGGAAAATGCGCGGATCGTTCATTATCGATAGGGGCGATGACTGCTTGCGCACTGTAGCGGTGCGCATCGCCGGCGCAGTGAGTGGCGGTCGGCCGGCGATGGTATGGTGTGGTGGCGGATCAGGACTCGGCCGGCGTGTCGTCGCCGGTTTTCGGTGCCAGCTGTTTTTCCAGCTCGGCAATGCGCAGCTCCATCTGGCGCAGCTTTTCGCGCGTGCGGGTCAGCACTTCCTGCTGCACGTCGAATTCCTCGCGCGTG
Organism: uncultured Pseudomonadota bacterium; assembly: GCA_937863215.1. Lineage (GTDB taxonomy): Bacteria > Pseudomonadota > Gammaproteobacteria > Burkholderiales > SCOH01 > CALMFQ01. The sequence goes on along the minus strand of CALMFQ010000635.1, from coordinate 885 downwards.
ACCAGATCCAGCTTGCTGAAACCGGCCTGCAGCATGGCGCGCATGTTCTTTTCTAGGTCTTTGGCTGGGCCTTGCGACAGCACTTCGTTAACCTTGCTGCTGATGTCGTCGAAAATTTTCTGCCGGATCATGGTGTTCTCCAATGCGTATGGGGTTCGGGCGGGCGCTGCCGCTGCGGTGAGTGCTGAGTCAATGGAGCCTAGTCTAGCAAAATCGGCTGTCTGCCGCTGCATCGGGCTCGGTTGAGGCTATCTATCCACCGTATTTTTCTGGTTTGAATTTTCTATGGCGTAAATTGGTGCGAACGGTTTTTTGCCTGCATGTTTATGGTGCATTGTGCCGCAGCTGGAATGGCTGGTGCGTTGCATCTGCTTGAGAATAATGGAGAAAATTGGCTGGCACGGATCATGCTTTACTGGTGCTGGAAGCATTTCGTTTCATAAGCAAGGGGGTTGCAGGGGGCTGGATGGCCCCGGCAACCGGTCGATCAGATGTTGAACGTGCCCAAAGGATTACCGGGTGGCACTTTGCCAGAGCCAACAAGGAGTACACATGAAACTCGTAACAGCCATCATCAAGCCGTTCAAACTCGACGAAGTGCGCGAAGCACTGTCGGCTATCGGCGTACAGGGGATCACCGTTACCGAAGTCAAAGGCTTCGGTCGTCAAAAGGGCCACACCGAGCTGTATCGCGGCGCCGAGTACGTTGTCGATTTTCTGCCCAAGGTAAAAATCGAAGCTGCGGTGAAAACCGAGCTGCTGGATCAGGTGATCGAAGCCATCGAAAAAGCCGCTAATACCGGCAAGATCGGTGATGGCAAGATTTTTGTGTTTGAACTGGAGCAGGTGATCCGGATTCGTACCGGTGAAACCGGCGCCGACGCG
>CALMFQ010000634.1 GCA_937863215.1 uncultured Pseudomonadota bacterium | reverse complement strand
CCTTCTCCCTTGTGTAACTGTGGTGCGCGGAATTCAAGCTGCTGGCCGATTTCCAGCAGCTTGTCGAGCAGCCGGGATTTGAAGTCGAGCGCAATATTGGCGTCCAGATTCTGTTCCAGCACACTGTTGGCCATCGCCGCCAGGCGCAGAAACCCCGGTTCGGCGCGCAGGAAGTCGATGTAGGCGTGCAGGAATGCGTCGATCAGCACGCCGGTAGAGGTCTGTGGCTGGTTGAACAAGCCCAGTACGGTATGCAGCAGCACGTGGAATTTTTCGTCGAGCAGGGCGAGGAAGATTTCCTCCTTGGTGCGGAAATACAGATACACCGTGCCTTTGGCCAGCCCGCTGGCTTCGGCGATACGGCTCACGGAAGGTAGTTCGCGACTGTTTTCCAGATACAGCGCCAGTGCCGCATCGAGTATCGAGCGGCGCTTGGCAAGTTTTTCGTCTTCGGCAATGGCGCGCTGGCGCATGAATCGTCTCTGTGGGAATGTATTGTCGGCGCATTTTACCCCCTGGCGCGGCATGGATAAAGGATTCTTTATGTCAATGTCGTATCGGTGCCGGCGCCGGTGCTTGCCAAGCAGCAGGGGCTGGTGAAGAATAGCCCGGCGATTTTGTTCAGAATGTAATCGATGCCAGGATTCAGATACGAAGTAGTCGAGCAGGCTAGCGGCAAGACGCTGCGCGGCGTGCTGGAGGCCGACAATGCCCGGCTGGCGCGACAGCAATTGCGCGAGCGCGGCCTGCTGGTGACCGGCCTGGACGAAATCGTCGCCGAATCCGGCAAGGGGTCGTTTCTGCAGCGCCAGCGCGGCGGGGTAAGCCTGGCGCAGCTGGCGATGCTGACGCGCCAGCTGTCGACGCTGCTGGATGCCGGATTGACGATCGAGCAGGCGTTGCAGGTGCTGATCGAGCAGGCGGAAAATCCGCGCGAGAGCGAGGTGGTGGCCGCGGTGCGCAGTGAAATCATGGCCGGTGTATCTTTATCCAAGGCGCTGGCCAATTTTCCGCGCGTGTTTCCCGAGCTGTATCGCACGCTGGTTGCCGCCGGCGAGGAGTCGGGCAAGCTGCCGGCAGTGATGCGGCGGCTGGCGGATTACATCGAATCCAGCCAGCAATTGCGCAGCAAGGTGATGTTGGCGATGATCTATCCGGCGATCATCAGCGGCGTATCGGTGCTGGTGGTCAGCGGCCTGCTGACCTATGTGGTGCCGCAGGTGGTCAATGTCTTCCAGAATACCCACCAGAAATTGCCCTTGCTGACCCGGGCGCTGCTCGGGCTGTCGGCCGCGGTCAAGGTTGGGGCATTGCCGTTTATTATATTGCTGGCGCTGGCCGTGTTCCTGTTCGCCCGGGCGCTGCGCAACGAGGCGTTCCGGCTGCGCGTCGATCGGGCGGTGTTGACTCTGCCGCTGGCCGGACGGCTGATTCGCACCATCAACACGGCACGGCTGGCGAGTACGCTGGCGATTCTGGTCGGCAGCGGTGTACCGCTGCTCGGCGCATTGCAGCATGTCGCCGGCGTAGTGGTCAACCGCGCGCAGCGACTGGCGGTGAGCGAGGCGGCCAAGCAGGTGCGCGAGGGTGTCAGCCTGTCGCGTGCGCTTGGCGCAAGCAAGATATTCCCGCCAGTGCTGATCCATCTGATCGCCAGCGGCGAAGCCAGCGGGCGGCTCGAACACATGCTGGAGCGTGCGGCGGCACAGCAGTCGCAGGAACTCGAAACCCGGGTCGCGACTCTGACCGGATTGCTGGAGCCATTGCTGATTCTGGCAATGGGCGGCGTAGTATTGCTGATCGTGATGGCGATCCTGATGCCGGTATTCGAGATGAACCAATTGATCAAATAGAAAAGGCAAGTAATGACTTTGCAGTCCAGGCGAACAATGCAGCGCGGTTTTACCCTGATTGAAATCATGGTGGTGATCGTCATCCTCGGCGTGCTGGCCGCGCTGGTGGTACCGAAAATCATGTCACGTCCGGACGAGGCGCGCGCAGTGGCGGCGAAGCACGATATCTCGGCACTGATGCAGGCGTTGAAACTGTACAAGCTCGACAATGGCAGCTACCCGACCACCGAGCAGGGGCTGAAGGCGTTGACCCAGAAGCCGACGGTAGCGCCGGTGCCAAACAACTGGAAAACCGGCGGTTATCTCGACAAACTGCCGCAGGACCCGTGGGGGCGTGATTTCCAGTACCTGAGCCCGGGCGTCAAGGGTGAGGTCGATGTATTCAGCTTCGGTGCCGACGGTGCGCCGGGCGGCGAAGGTGCCGATGCCGATATCGGCTCATGGAATAACTGATCCATTACCCATGTCGCCGCACCGGTCTGGATTCACGTTGCTGGAAATTCTGGTGGTACTGGTGATCATCGGCATCGTGCTGTCGCTCGCGGTGGTGCGACTGGAGCCATCGCCGCAGCAGGCGCTGCAACAGGAGTCGGAGCGTCTGGCCCTGGTGCTCGAAGCGGCGCGCGACGAAGCGATTGCGCGCGGTGAACCGATTGCCTGGTCACATCAAGGGGCGCGTTACCAGTTCTGGCGCCGCCAGGACGATTGGCTGCCGCTACCGGATGCCGATACGCTCAAGGCACGCGAATTGCCTTCCGGCGTGGCGTTCGGCGAAATCCAGGTAAATCTGCAGCGCCAGGGTGAGGACGGCAAGCTGGTGTTTCAGCCGTCCGGTGTCAATGAATTGTTCCGCATCTCGCTGGTCGGGCCGCAATCCCGGCTGGAGCTGGTATCGGATGTGCTGGGACGCGTCAGCCTGAGTCAGAACGATGTGCCGTCGCAGAACTGACGGCTTCACCCTGGTCGAGGTGCTGGTCGCGCTGGCGATTCTGGCGGTAGCGCTGGCGGCGGCAATGCGCGCCACCGGCAGCCTGATCGACAATACCACTACGTTGAAGGAGCATCTGGCGGCCGGCTGGGTGGCGCAGAATCTGCTGCAGCAGCATATCGCACGCCAGGATTTTCCCGAGCTTGGCTCACAGAGCGGCAGCGACGAAATGGCGGGAATTCCCTTCCTGTGGCGCGAAGATGTCAGCGGCACGCCCAACAACCGATTCCGTCGCATCGAAATCAGCGTATTCGCCAATAACCAGACCGACTACGCGTCGGCTCGCCTGATCGGCTATCTGTCCAATGCGCGTTGATCCGAAGCGCCGCGCCGCGGCAGCGGGCTTTACCCTGCTCGAATTGCTGGTGGCGCTGATCGTATTTGCCATCATGTCGGCGATCGCGTACGGCGGACTCAACCGGATCTTTGCGGTGCGCGAGCGTATCGACGCGGAAAACCGCAAATGGCGGGAATTGACGCTGGTATTCGGCCGGCTCGAAGAAGATATCGGCCAGGCGGTCAACCGCACCTACCTGGATAGCTTCGGCACCCGAAAATCCGCGCTGATCGGCCATGCGCAACTGGTCGGCGTCGACGACGCCAACCTCAGCCTGATTCGCATGGGTGCCGGTGGCAGCACCGGCGTGGCGGCGGACATGAGCCACGTCGGCTACCGCCTGCGCGAAGGGCGCCTGGAGCTGATGCAGTGGCCCGCGCTGGATCTGCCACCGCGCGCCGTGCCAACCGTTCATGTGCTGATGCAGGAGGTGCAGGCGTTCGAGCTGGCGTTCATGAACGAGAAAGGTGTGTGGGAAGACAAGTGGGAGCCGGATGCCAGCGCGTCGGTGCTGCCACGCGCAGTGCAGATCAGCCTGACGTTGGCGGGTGGAACACGAGTCAAGCGCGTGGTGGCGTTGCAATGAAGCAACAGCACGGAGTGGCGGTGATTACCGCATTGCTGGTGGTGGCGCTGGTGACTGCAGTAACCGGGTTCATTGCCTGGCGCCAGCAACTGTGGCTGCGCACCGTGGAGAATCAGCTCAATCTGGCACAGGCCAGGGGTATCGCTCGCGCTGCGCTGAACCTGGTACGCGCCGAGCTGCAAAACGATCGCAACCGCGATGGCAAGTACGATTACCCCGGTGAAGCATGGGCGGTGCCGATCCAGGGAATCCCGGTAGAGCAGGGCACGGCTGGCGGTGCAGTGCGCGATCTGCAGGGGCGATTCAACCTGAACAATCTGGTCGATGCCCAAGGCAGCAAATCGGCACGCGGCTTCGAATCGTTCCAGCGCCTGCTGGCGCTGCTGCAATTGCCGCCCGAACTCGCCAGCGCTTTGCTGGATTGGGAGGACAAAGATGCCGAGACCGTTGCCGACGGCGGAGCCGAAGATGGCTACTACCTTGGGCTGAATCCACCATACCGCGCTGCCAATCAACCGCTGGCGGAACTGAACAATCTGTACCGGGTCAAAGGATTTACCCCGGAAATCGTGGCAAAACTCGCGCCATTCGTATGTGTGTTGCGCAAGCCGGCAGCGGTTAATGTCAATTTTGCTACCGCAACGGTGCTGCAGGCGGTGCTGCCGGGTTTGGCGTCAAGCGACGCGGCGCTGCTGGTGCAGAAGGCGCGCAACAAACCGTATGAAAATATCGACCAGTTGCGTCAGGATTTGCCCGACTCGGTGCGCGATCAGGCGGTGGAAGCGGTGATCGATGTCAGGACCGATTATTTCGAGGCAGTGACCTATGCGCATTTCGGCAACGTGACATTATCGCTGACGGCGCAACTATCGCGTGCCGAGCAGAATTTTCCGCAGATTGTCTGGATACGGCGCAGCGATCTGGCGGAGAAAGTGCCAAATAGCCAGGCTCCGTTGCCATAGACTTCTGCGATCTGCGCAATCTATGGAAGCGTTGATTTATTGGTTGCGCGGGCGAATTGCTGCGTCGCGCGGTGCTCGAAAGCTCGCCTATCTTCATGATATGTCTCGCTTTCTGCGCGCCGGGCTCCTTGCACTTCATCCCGCTCGCCGAATAAATCAGCGCTTCCCTATGGCAACAGAGCCTGGAAATAGCCGGTTTTTTGTCGCAGATATTCATTTGGTATTTTTCTTTTTTCCAAGTGCTTGTACAATTGAAGTCGAACCACTAGACAATAAATAACGATCCGGTTCTGACCCGTTCCAACCGAAGGGAGCCCGAGGATGAAATCGAACAAACTGATCGCTGCCAGCATCTCAAGCCTGCTGCTGGCCGGCGCTGCGCATGCAGATGTACTGCCCATGGATGATTCGTCGCTGTCGGACGTGTCAGGCCTGAACAACAACGGTATTTTCCAGTATCGCACTACGGAAACCGACAAGAAAAAGGCGGAAGAGGCGATTGCCGAAATGCGTTCGTCGTTGCGCCAGTCGAGCTCCGGCAGCAACGACTTCGTCAACAAGGAAAATACCGATCGTCACCAGCTTGATCGCCAGCAGTTGCCGAATTACGACGCCGCACGCGATGGCTGGCGGGATGTGGTCGCCGGCAGCGGCGGCGACGCCAATCTGCGGGTCGGCCAGGGCGGTGGCGGCTCTTCGCTGTTTGGCGGCGGCTCGCTGGGCGGTATGGGCGGTTCCAATATGGACTGGACCGGAACCCGGTCGCGCGTGATGATCAACACCAAATAATCGGCATTCTTTGCATTCCCTGCGTATTGCGCTTTGCGCCGATACATCCTTCGCCGAGTCAGCGCTGCACTGGGTTGCACTTGACTCGGCGAATTCCATTCTGGACAGCGGCACCGGCCATCCGGGACGCTGGGCCGATACCCGTCTGATCGAATTAATGCTGCCGGCGCGCAACGTGTTGCTGGCGCCATTGCCGGCTGCCGTCGCATCGCGGCGCCAGCTGGGCAGGATTCTGCCGTTTTCGCTGGAAGAGCAGACGCTGACCGCTCCCGAGCATTGCCACATCGCCGCCAGCGAGGTACGCGGCGGCAATCCGGCAATCGCGCTGGTGGCGCGCGACGGATTCGCCCGGATTCTGGCCAGGCTGGCTGAAGCTGGCGTTGCCGCGCGGCGCGCATATAGCCTGGCGCACTGCCTGCCGCTGGTGGATGGCGAGTGGCACGGCTACATTTCTTCCTCCGAAGGCTATGTCCGCACCGGTAGCGGCGGATTCAGTTTCGATCCCGATGCAACGGCCGTACCGGCTGAGCTGCAGCTCGCGCTGCGTGCTCCGGGTGCGCCGCAGCAGCTGGTATTGCATCTGGCTGCCGATGTCGCGGCCGATTCGCTGCAGCGCTGGGCGCAGGATTTGCCTTGTGCACTGCGTACGGTTGCCGATTGGGACTGGCGCACCGCCGTGCTGGCGGATAATCCGGTTAACCTGTTGCAGGGGGCGTTCGGCCCTGCTGCCGAATTCGCTTTCGACTGGCGTCAGTACCGTTTGCCGCTGGTGTTGGCCGGCGTCGCCAGCTGTCTGTACCTGGCTGGCGTACTCGGCGATTACTGGTCGCTGGCACGGCAGTACAAGGCCGCCAGCAGCGCGGTGGAGCAGGAGACGCGCAAGGTTATTCCGGCCGGCCCGCTGATCGATCCGCTGGCCCAGTTGCAGCGCAAGCTGCAGGATAGCCGCCAGGCGGGCGGTGCCGGCATGCTTGCCACAACCCAGCGGCTTGCGCCGCTGCTGGCTCCGTTGCAGCTGGCGGGATTGCGTTACGCTGCTGGCGAGCTGGTGTTGCTGGTGCGTGTCGGCGATGCGCCGCAGGTGGATGCATTGTTGCAGCGTCTGCAGAGTGCCGGCGTGAAGGCGGAGTGCAAGGCGCTGACACCGCAGGACGGTGCTTTCGTAGCCGAAATCGTGCTCAGGAGCGTGCCGTGAACGACAGCATGCGCCAGTACTGGAATGGCCTGTCGGCGCGTGAGCGCCTGACGGTCGGCGGCGGCGCCGTATTGCTCGGTTTGATGTTGCTGTATGCCTTGCTGTGGCAACCGCTGCTGGATGGTCGCAGCCGCATGCAAAAACTGCTGCCGCGCCAGCAGCAGACCTTGCGCCAGGTGCAGCAGCTGGTCGGGCAGATTCAGGCGCAACAGTCCGGTGCCGCGACGGGGCTGCGCCTCGAACGCGATTCCGCGCTGGGCCAGGCTTCTGCCAGCGCTGCAGTATCGCCATCATCGGTGCAGCCGCTGGCGGGCGAGCGCATCAAGGTGACGTTCGATCAGGTGCAGTTTGGTCAGTGGGCAAAATTCGCTGCCGCAATGCAGTCGTCCGGTTGGCCGGTGTTGACGGCTGAGATCGCCGCGCTCGATCGTACCGGCAAAGTACGCGCCAGTGCGGAATTCGGCCGCTGATGCGCATGCGCCACTGGCTCGGTGCCGTGCTGCTGTTCCTGTTGTTTCTGTTGTGGCAGGCTCCTGCCACGCTGTTGCCGCCGTTGCTGAAAAAATACACCGCTGGTCAGGCCGAACTGTCGGTCAGCGGCGGAACTATCTGGAATGGTCAGGCGTATCGGCTGGCTTGGCGCCAGACCCAGTTGTGGCAGGATGTGCAGTGGCAGTTGAGCCCTTGGCATTTGCTGCTCGGCAAGGCTCATCTGACATTGCGCAGCGCTGGACGTAGCGCCGTAGCGGAGATCGGCAGCGACCGCATCGGTGTGCAGGCCGAACGCATGCAATTACCGCTGAGCTTGCTGGGCGATGTCAACAAGGCGCTGGCGGCGTATCAACTGCGCGGGATTGCCGAACTGCAGAGCAGCGGCTTTGCCTTTGCTCTGCCGGCCGGTGAGGGTCGCCTGACGGTACGCTTGCTCGACATCGGTTCCGGGCTGGTTGCTGTACCGACGCTGGGTGACTATCGGCTGTCGGTTGTGGCGTTGAAACGCGGCTACCGCTTTGACGTCAGTACCGAGCGCGGTGTGCTGCGGGTCAGCGGCGAAGGGCGCTGGGAGCCGG
>CALMFQ010000633.1 GCA_937863215.1 uncultured Pseudomonadota bacterium | reverse complement strand
TGGGATTGGGTACGACACCAGAAGGAATCCGATGCCGGAGACAACTGATCCGCCCGATACGGAACGTCGCTACGTGTTCACACGAGCGGAGTTGGTTGCGCTTGGAATCAAGTTTTGCAGCAGGTGCGACAAGCCGTTCAACCCAAGCACGCTTCGTGAAATGTGCCGGGAGTGCAATACGGCTTGGTGGGCACTACGCCCGGATTCTAGTCTTGGTCGGTAGGCATGATTAACTTGAACATCCTGCTGATCCGCCTGCGGGCGTTACGGGCTGCGGAAACCGCGTTTCGAGATCTTGCGACTTCTTATTCGGGGCAGCAGACCCCTGAGGCTGCGCACGAACATCTGGCATGCACGGCTGCAGCGGAGTCCTACCATGCCCGCTTGGTCGCTGTTGCCAGACAGGTCGTGCAGGAATATCCGGACACGGCGGAGCGTCGCTGGCAAATCATGCTGCAGTGCCGAGATGCATTCGCCCAGCCTACGTGCCCCATGTGTTTTTCAGCACTGACCGATACGAGTGCCTGCGAGGTCAATTCGTACCGGTGCGCCGAATGTGGCTTCCTTGCAGCGGAAGCCGGCGGCATAGCCATATAATCTTCACCCCATCCAAATCATGTTCGACCAAGTTCGCAACCAAGTACGTCAGCAATTCGAAATCATGCGCAGCGGTCCGCTCTTCAGCGTCGCTGTCGACCGCGAGGAAATCTGGAACACGTACCTGAAGGCCCTTCCGGCTGCCATGCAGCCAGAATGTTCCTGCAACGCCTGCCGCTCCTTCATGCGTCAATTCGGCGGCATCGTCGCAATCAAGCCCGACAATACGCTGCAGACCCTGTGGGATTTCGAGGCCGCAGATCCGGATTACGCGGCGGCCGTCAAGGCAGTACGGAAGTACGTTGCGCGCCAAGCCATCACCGGTCCGTTCTACGCGGATGCGGTGCGGTGTGGTACGGAACGCAATGCAGATCTGAAGCGGGACATCGTCTGGACGCATTTCTACATCGATGTTCCCCAGGCTGTTGTCGTGCCGGGTATTCGTCGCGGGCCGTTGGTGGGTACGGCGGCTGCCGACCAACACGTATTGCTGCGCTCCATGCAGGAGCTGACGCCGGATGCTGTGCAGACTACCCTGGAGCTGATCGCGCAGGGCACGTTGTATCGCGGTGCCGAGTTCAGACCAGTTATCGAAAAATTCCAGGCACTGATGACTGAATTTCAGGCAGTGCCGGCAGGATGTCAGACCAACTGGAGCTGGCGCGCAGCTGCCCAGGTAGCCAACAAGGCTGTCGTGCGGATGCGTAACACGGCGATCGGACAGTTGCTGCAGGATCTGAGTGAGGGACGCGAGCTGGATGCGGCCGTGTCGGCTTTCGAGCGCATCATGGCCCCGGCCAATTACAAGCGCCCCAAAGCGCTCGTGACACCACGCATGATCGACGAGGCCAAAAAGCGGATCACCGATATGGGCCTGTTGGGGGCATTGGCACGCCGGGTTCTGACCCCGGACGATCTGAACGTGACCAATGCTCTGTTCGTGTATCGGGCTGCAAAACGCGGCGCCGATATCTTCGAGTCCATGAAGCAGCAGGTGCGGGTCAACCCGCGCGAACTCTCCAAGGTCGACACCATCTCGGTTGCTGATTTCGTGACCAATGTGCTGCCTGGGGTCAAGCACATGCGGGCGCTCGTGCTGCCCCAGCATGCTGGTAATTTCGTCACCCTGTTGGGACCGCAAAACCGCGAAGAACCCAGCCTTTTCGCGTACGGAAACAGCTTCGGCTGGTCCTACACGGGAGGTGTGGCGGATTCCGTCAAGCAGCGCGTCAAGCAGGCCGGCGGCAAGGTGGATGGCGTGGTCCGCATCAGTCTGTCCTGGTCGAACTACGATGATCTGGATCTGCACGTCATCGAACCGCATACAGGCCACATCTATTACGGCGACAAGCGCGGCGATTCAGGCGGAGTGCTGGATTTGGATATGAACGCCGGTAGCGGTACTTCCAGGACGCCGGTGGAGAATATCTGTTGGGTACGTCCGCCAAAATTGGCGGGTACCTATTTGGTATATGTGCATAATTTCTGTCGCCGCGAAAATGAGGACCAGGGCTTCACAGTGGAGATCGAGTACGATGGCCAGATCCATACGTTCTCGCGCCCAAAAAATGGCAACACGACACAGCGTTTCGACATGTTCAGTTTTGAGTGCACCCGAGACGGCCAACTGACAAACGTGCGCCCTGCTCCCGGCGTTACGGAAGGCGGTTCCGCAGGGGTGGCCAAGTGGGGTATCCAACCCAATCAGTTCCACCGCGTTGACGCCATTACGCTGTCGCCCAATTTTTGGAATGGCAACCATGGGAACAAACACTTCATGTTTTTCCTGGAGGGATGCCGGGCGGAAGAGACGCCACGTGGCTTCTACAATGAATTTCTGCGCAGCGACCTGGCTGACGTCCGCAAGGTATTTGAGGTGTTGGGCTCCTCCGTTGCGATCGAGCGCTCACCTACCGAACTGGCTGGTATCGGATTTTCCGAAACTCAGCGTGCCGAACTGTATCTGGAAGTCGAAGGCGCCTTCAAGCGCACCATCAAAGTTCAATTCTAACCATCTACCAATTATCACCATCATGTCTGAAAATCTCTTCATCATCGCGTCACGCAAAAAGTATCGTTTTCCGACCAGCCGCGGCACCCTCATGGCCGAAGACCTGTGGGATCTCCCGCTGCCGGATCTCGACAATGCGGCCGTTGCGTTGGCCGACAAAATCGCCAAGGCATCGTCGCGGTCCTTCCTGGATCGTCCGGACCGCAAAACCGCCGCGCAAATCGCTGACGACAACGGTCTCGAAATCTTGAAGTTCGTCATCAATACCCGGCAGGAAGAGGCCAAGGCCGCTAAAGTACGCGCAGAACGTCGCAGCGAAATCGAGTTCCTGCGCGGGCTCGAACAGAAGCGTCGCCTGGAAAAACTGGATGCGTTGCCGGTCGAGGAGATCGAGCAGCGTATTCGCGACCTTCAGGCGGAGGACGACGAAGGTTCTGTCCCGGCCGAACCGGCAGACGCGACAGCTTAAACGCATCGGACGTGGGGATCGGGTTACCGGTCCCCACGTTTCTTTTTGTCATGGATTCCAGACTTCAAATATTTACTGACGACCGCGCCCAAATTGGGCTGGCGGGTAACGCCGAATACCGGGAAGCCTTATGGGACGCACTGTGTATTTTGGACTGCGTTGCTGGCGGCAATACGGAGATGTGTATTCTGGAGGGCACGGCCTCTCTGTTTATCGAGCGTCTGCAAGCTTTTCGAAAGGTAGCAGCAGGTGTGTACCACAGCATCGCAGATGACCTGAAGGGGACAGAGCTCTGCAAGAGCCCTGGAGAGCGGACGCTTATTGTGGAATCGCTGGTAACCATGGGGTGGTTTGCGTTTGCGACAAACCCGACATGTCCTACAGGTCTGCGCGACTGGTTGGTGACGCGCGACGACGGTTGTGTGTTGCTCCGATATTTAGACGCGTACATCGAATATCTGCTGGTGGATGCGGCGAAGGATGGTGCGACGGTGCGCAATGCCTACCGGATGGTGCTGCCCATCGGATATGACCCGACGAAAGTGTGGCCGTGGGTTGGTGCCGAATGGGACAAATGGTCCGAAGAGGACAAGCATCCGGAATGTGTCGTGCAGTTGCTGGTCAATCTGCATGGTATGAAAGTCATGCTGGATCACGGGCTGGTGAGTACGCAACCATGGCAGATCAGCGTAGCAGCAGAGTCATGATGCGGTCGTGGTTGTACGTACAGGTGCACGTGGAGCCGGCAGATCCGGAACGCGTGAACCTCATGCACGGACTGGCGGAAAAGACGGGCGGGCCGCCCGTCCCCGACGTGATTCCCCACACTGATCCGGGAGCCATTACGTTCAGGGCCGCCTTCGTTCTGGCACCCACGCCAGAAGATGCCTACACGGAAGCGTTGTCCGTTCCATTCCCGGAACTACCGGGTGTCATGAATGACTGGGTGGTGCCAGCCATGCCGCCGAATAAGCGAATCAAATTCAACAAAGTGCTGACCGAGGAGGATTTCCAATGAAGATCAAATTACCTGTCACGTGGCAGGTTTGCGGCGAAGTGGAAGTGGAAGCCGAGTCTTTCGAGCAAGCCGTTGCCAGGTGGATCCCATCGGCTCATGATGTTCCGACCACTGGCGAGTACGTTGATGGTTCTTTCGAGCTGAACATGACCGAAATTGCCCTGCGGGAGCAGAATCAAGCTGATGGCTAAAGTCCAACATCTGACGTGGGATGAAATGAAACTGAGGATTCGGGCAGGAGATAAGGTGGTCGGGCGATTCCCGGCTGGTTTGGGAATCCGGGCGGGCAGGACCTTCCAGGAATATTCGAAGCGGTGCGGGCGGGTCGTCATCGCTCCATCCGGATACGGGTCCGAAGCGATCGAGCATTTTGTCCTCAACATGGGCGGACGATACGAAACACCCGGGGTCGTCGGGGAGGATAATTTCGTGGAAGCTTGGAAGGACGGAACGTGTTACAGGTTGGTGAAATAATTTGCAACGCTGTGACACCGAATGAACATCTCAGCATGATCTCATCCCCGTCCCAATCGCAACCCTACGAAGCTGGTAAATGGTGGTTCCGTGCGAGTCCCGCCGAATCAGCCCGCCTCGTCATCGTCGAGGAGACGGTGGCGGCTGGTCGTTTTTGTCGCGAGCTCCGGCAGGGCGGTTCCCGCCAGGTCGGATTTGCTCCCTGGAGTGGAATTTGGAAAAGAGCCAATCAGTAAAGTAGTGCCCAAGACAACACCCAAGCAGCGGCATAGCGCCAATGCTGCCCGTACGATCATTCAGGCGTCCAAGTACGCCGAGCAGTTCGCAAAAGATCCGGAAGCCACGATCGAGGATGTCCTGACGGATATTCTGCATCTGGCGACGCTGAATGGAGATGTGACGCAATCCCCAGAGGATCTGGTCAATAGTGCCTTCCAGCACGCACATGCTGAAGCTGGGCCGGAAGGGATGGTTGTTGATGGTCCGAAGCATGGACGCCTCGTAACTCTTGGCGGCCTGGAAGTGGTTGGTAGTTTGGATTCCCTTACTGCCGTGGCCTACTTGCAGGGCGTGACGGCTACTGCCGAGGGAGCATTTGAACTCGAATATGAGGGCCAGTCAGAGGTGAATTGGGATTCGCAGACGCAGGTCACAAAGCATGACCAGCCCGTATTTGTTGACGAGCGAGGCGGAGAATGTCAACGCTCGGAATTGTTGTGGGTGAGTGATGAAGTACCGAAGCGGCTGGGCAAGCTAGACCCGGAGCATCTGCTGATATTTCTGACGCGGAATCCAACCATCATGGCCATTTTGCGTCGGAGCTTGAAGGTGCGACCGTCAAATAAGCCTGCTACCACGGAGCAAATCATGTTGGCCCTGACGGCACCGCGCACCACAGCGACGTTTCGTAAATTCAGGAAGCTGCTTCATCAGGCCATCTGGTCGGAGCAATATCGCCTGAACCAACTACCCCAAGCGTAATGCCCCGTCGCCCTATCACAACCCAGCCGGAAATTTCGGAACAGTTGGTGGCCGGCATTGTTGGGCAGATGTGGGACCAACTGGAGACGCGGCGGCGCGAATTAAAACTCCGTCGCGCATCTGTCTGCCGGTCTGCCGGCGTCAACTACTCGACCTGGAAGGTCTGGATAAACCGCACCAAAACGTGCCGCCATCGCAGTCCCAACATTGAGACGCTGATCCGGATCGGAGCTGTTTTGGGGATGGAATTCAAACTACAGGTGTCCGCGTAGCTTTGCGCGGACCTTGAGACCAAGATGTAATTGAGCTACGATCCCGGATGCCCACTACCGACAGGACGCTACGTCGTGCTATCCGGGAAGCCAATCAGGCGACCCATCCGAACCCCTCCCCCAAGCAGGTGGAGGCCAAGAACTATCCGCGGGGCAAGATCCGGATGCACGGACTGCACATCACGATCGAGACCCCAGCGGATGGGATCCGGGCCGGCATCAACAAGGAAACGGGCGAGGCATGGGAGGTGCGGTTGAATGCCCCGTACGGGGAGATCACGAAGGCGAAGGGCGTCGACTCGGTCGTGTCGGAGGCCGACGGCGATCCCCTGGATGTCTTCATCGGCGACCACCCGGAATCCGAGATCGTATTCGTGATCGACCAGAACAATGCGGAGGGGGAATTCGACGAGTGCAAGATCGTGCTGGGCTGCACAAATGCCCGCGACGCCGTCGATCTCTACCACTCCAATTATTCGACGGGCTGGACTGGTTTTCGTGACTGCACGCCCATGACAATCCAGCAGCTCTACGCGTGGATGCGACACGGCGACACGTCCAAGCCACTGGCCGACCAGGAGAAGGATTTCCTCAAGGAGGCCAGCGACAGCATGGAGAAGATGGCCTCTTTTATGCGTGGCATTTCCGCCGGAGTCAAGGCCCTGACGAACGCGGCACGGTCCGGCGCCCACATGCTGGCCGACGTACAGCCCGGACATTCGTTTCGTGCTGCCCCGGCAGCCAACACGTTCAAGATGCTTTTCCGCCCGTCGTTTGGTTCTGTTACCAAACCTGTGCGATATGGACTTGGGGCTGTCGGAGCTGGATTGACTGGTGCGCAAGCCTATGGCGCCTTCCAAGAAGCCAAACGTGATCTGAAGGGTGCGGCAATAGCTACGCAGGCTTTGGGTACCACCGTACCTCAATTGTTTGATAATCCGGAGGCAGCGCAGGATTGGCAGCACGCCATGGGAGTATTTCATGGCATTGCTGATAATCCTTTGTGGGCGTTCCGTCCCACCAAGCATCCGGAATTCGGACAGTTGACGGAGGCCGGACAAGCCGTGACTGGAAAGTTCTTGGATGAAATGCGCCGTCACGCATTCAATAACATACTAGACCATATGGGGCGTCCGAGCGTTCGTCCCGTGGATGTCGTGACGGGTGTGACGATGCCGGCGGTTCCGCCAATCAAGAAGGCTTTGTTAAATTTGGCTTCGCATTTTAAGCTGCGGACGCAGGGATCAGTAACAGACGATTCTTTGGAGTTGCTTCAGGGACTGTCTCACACGAAACAGAACTCGGCGGTGCAAGCTACACAGATGACGAAGTCCGCGATCGTCAAGAAGGTCGGCGACGAATGGCTGCTCTACACCAAGGACATGAAACGCATCCTCGGTCGGCACAAGACACCCGGGGAAGCCTACGGGCAGGAATATGCGATCCAGAAGTCCCAGGAGCGCGCGATGGAGAAGGCAGCTGGCGGTAAACCCGAATTTCCCGACATACCGGATTGCGTGGCTGTTGATCTGGACGGAACACTGGCCGAGCACGACCCGGACAAACCATTCGACCCGGACCATATCGGGGAGCCGATCCGGTCGCGTGTCGAGCAGGTCAAGAAATGGGTCGATGCCGGCATTGAGGTGCTGATCTTCACGGCCCGTGCTACCGAGACGAAGAATATTCCGGTCATCGAAGAATGGTTGGTGGGATGCGGATTGGGTGGGCTGCAGATCACGAACCGGAAGACCCCCAAGATTGGTCTGATCATCGACGATCGCGCCCACCACGCACCTCCGAATGCGGACAAGGAATTTGTCACGAAAGCGGCAAAGCTGACGGACCACGCTGACATGTGGGATACACGGCAGAAGAAGTTCAGGCTCGTAGATGTGCAGAAGCTTATTGAGCTGACTAAAGGCCGTGCGCACGAAGAAATTCCACTCGCGAGTATTTGGGGAGGCGAGCAATCTTCGCCAGGATTCAGTGAGGATCGCGTTGAGGCTGCCGATACCCAATACCCCATTCTGGTTGATGAATACTCGGAGGATCCAGACAAACCTGTTGGGTTGGTAGATGGGCGCCACCGTCGCATCAAGTTGCTGCGTCAGGGCATGGAAAAAGGCAACATCATACGTCTCACGCAGGACGATTTGGATGCGGCGGCCATCCCCACCAGAAATAAACCCACCGCTGTTTTGATCACGGGCAACCCGCAGTATATTCAGGGTAATTCGGCGGCATCCAAATTCTATGACGAACTGGAACGAGCTATCGGCGAGCGCGGATTCACGGTAACCCGTGATCCGGGGGAGCCTCATACGGCTCCCCCGGTTGCGGATCTATGGGTCGGACACAGTCGCGGAATGGGACGATTGCAATTCGCACCCGCAGGAACCAAGACGCTGCGTGTTGATGATTATTTACCAGAAGGGCATGTAGATGCGGATGGGAATCCTACGGCGTCCCATTATCAACTCACTCCTGAATTACTTGCCCAGCTTGGAGACACCAAACAGGCAGCAGCCATGCCCGAAGTCGAAGTCCCCACGACTGGCCCGCAGGCCATCCTGCATGCCCTGAAGTCTCTCGATACTACCAAGCTGGAAGAGAAGGCCCGCCAGGATCTGAAGGCCGGATCAGTGCAGCGCCACGACAAGGCCGTACGGTTGCTCGGCATCCTGAGCGGTCTGAAGCGCAACCAGACGGAGCCGCACGAGCTGATGCTGACACGTGTCCCTGTCATCCCGGCGGCGTTCCGCCCATTTACGACCATCGGGGAAGTGTTGGTGCCGGGGGATGCCAATCTGCTCTACCAGGATGTCTTCCGCTTCCGCGATGCCTTTCGAGATGCCCACGACACATTGGGGCCCGCCGGGGCCGGCGATGCCCGCCTGGCCCTCTACGACTCCATCAAGGCCGTCTTCGGTTTCGGCGATCCGGTGAACCCCAAGACGCGCGCAAAAGGCGTCCAGGGCTTCCAGAGGGTCATCACGGGATCGAACCCGAAGCACGGATTCGTCCAGCGCAAACTCATCAGCAAGCCGATGGATTCGGTCAGCCGCGGCGTCATCGTCCCGGACCCAGATCTCGATATGGATCAGATTGGTATTCCGGCCTCCATGGCCTGGCCGATGTACGGATCCCACGTCATGGGACGGATGGTCCGGGCTGGCATCTCTGAACCTCTGGCGCTCAAGGCCGTAAAAGATCAGACCCCTGATGCCCTCCAGTATCTCGAGCAGGAGATGCGGGAACGTCCGGTGCTGTACAGTCGGGCACCAGCGTGGCACAAATTCAATTCCATCGCCGGATTTCCTGTTTTGGTAGACGGGGATTCTATAAGAATTTCTAATATGATTACATCAGGAATGAACGCTGACTTTGATGGCGACTGTAAATCTTTACTAGAGAAAGATATTTGGTTAATTGATAATAATCCCTACTACGGTCGCTTTATAGATCTGGTGGCGTTGCTGGATCCGAAGTTTCCTTCGCTGCAGTCTTCCATGTTTGAGGTAGCCGCCGGACGCTTGCAGGTTTTGAGTTTTCAAGACGGGCACGTGGTTTGGTTGCCGGTCAGTCATGTCCATTTTCATACTACGCATAAGACATCAGTGCGGGTTACCTCCCGTAGTGGCTTCAGTCTGGATACGACAGATGATCACGGCATGATGACCATCGCCGAGGACATGACTTTGAAACAAGTTGCTCCCAGGGCTCTAGCCAATGGTGGTATTATTCCGGTGGCGCACAAGTTGGGTATGCCGGAGCTAGTGCATACTAAACAGGTGGGTGACGATCTGACACTACCTTTGAACTACGATTTGGGGTATTTGATCGGACATTACTTGGGAGACGGTGGTGCCTACGACAGCGCTTCCCAAGTCCGGCTTATGTCCGATGACGCGCCGCATCAGGCGGCGCTACTGGCTAGAATCGAATCAACTGGTTTGGATTGCTCCCCGATTATTACGAAAGGGAAACTGAAAGGGTACAAGCTGCTGAGTGTTTCCGTGTGGCGTTGGTTTCGTGAAAACTTTAATTCTGGGTGCTTCGCCAAGCGCATTGCGTCTTGGATGTTGACGACTCCGGAATCGTTTCAGCGTGGGG
>CALMFQ010000632.1 GCA_937863215.1 uncultured Pseudomonadota bacterium | reverse complement strand
GTCGTCGGCGGCCATGGCGTCTTCGATCTGTACTTTCATCAGGCGGCGCACGGTTGGGTCCATGGTGGTTTCCCACAGTTGTTCCGGGTTCATCTCGCCCAAACCTTTGTAGCGCTGGATGCCGAGGCCGCGGCGGACTTCGCTCATCAGCCAGTCGAGCGCCTGCTTGAATTCGCTGACGGCGCGCGAGTGGTCGCCGCGGCGGACGAATGAGCCTTCGCCGAGCAGGCCTTGCAGGGCTTCGCCGGTTTTCTTCAGCTGGGCGTAGTCGCCGCCCTGCAGGAAGTCGGGGTCGATGTACCAGAAGTTGCTGTTGCCGTGCTGGGTGCGTTCGATTTTCAGCAGCCAGGCGTCGTTTTTGTCGTCGTGTACGGCGCGGATGTTGTACGACGGGTCGGCAATTGCGGCGCTGAGGATGCCGGCGCTTTGCTGGGCTTCGCTTTCGTTGCCCAGCGTCAGGCGCGGGTCGCGGATCAGCGCGTACAGCACGCTGGCGTCGATGACGCGCGATTCGCGTTCGATCACGGCTTCGGCCAGCAGGTATTGGCGCGCCAGTTCTTCCAGCGCTGTGCCCATGATCGGGTCGGCGCCTTCTTCGCGATACAGGCCGGCGCCGTCGAGCGCCTGCGCCAGCAGGTATTGTTTCAGCTCGTGGTCGTCTTTCAGGTAGCGTTCCTGCTTACCGTGTTTGACCTTGTACAGCGGCGGCTGGGCGATGTAGATGTGGCCGCGTTCGACCATTTCCGGCATCTGGCGGTAGAAGAAGGTGAGCAGCAGGGTGCGGATGTGCGCGCCGTCGACGTCGGCATCGGTCATGATGATGATGCGGTGGTAGCGCAGTTTGTCCGGGTTGTATTCGTCTTTGCCGATGCTGGTGCCGAGGGCGGTGATCAGGGTGGCGATTTGCTCGCTGGAGATCACTTTGTCGAAGCGGGCTTTCTCGACGTTGAGCACTTTACCGCGCAGCGGCAGAATGGCCTGGAACTTGCGATCACGGCCGCCTTTGGCCGAGCCGCCTGCAGAGTCACCCTCTACCAGGTAGATTTCCGATTTGGCCGGGTCTTTTTCCTGGCAGTCGGCCAGTTTGCCGGGCAGGCCAAGGCCGTCCATCACGCCTTTGCGGCGGGTGAGTTCGCGCGCTTTGCGTGCGGCTTCGCGGGCGCGGGCGGCATCAACGATTTTGCCGGTGATGATTTTGGCGTCGGTCGGGTTCTCGAGGAAGAAGTCGGCCAGTGCCTGGCTCAATACTTCTTGCACCACCGGGCCGATTTCGCTGGAAACCAGTTTGTCTTTGGTTTGCGAGCTGAATTTCGGGTCCGGCAGTTTTACCGACAGCACGCAGGTCAGACCTTCGCGCATGTCGTCGCCGCTGGTTTCGATCTTGGCCTTTTTGGCGATTTCGTTTTGTTCGATGTACTGGTTGATGGTGCGCGTCATCACATTGCGCAGCGCGGTGAGGTGGCTGCCGCCGTCACGCTGCGGAATGTTGTTGGTGAAGCACTGCACGCCTTCCTGATACGAGTCGTTCCACTGCATCGCGCATTCGACCGACATGCCGTCTTTTTCGCCCAGCGCGTAGAAGATATGCGGGTGCAGCACCGATTTGTTGCGGTTCATGTATTCGACAAACGCGCGCACGCCGCCTTCAAACTCGAACAGCTCTTCCTTGCCGTTGCGGCGGTCGATCAGCTCGATGCGCACGCCGTTGTTGAGGAAGCTCAGCTCGCGGATGCGCTTGGCGAGGATGTCGTAGTGGAATTCGACGGTGCCGAAGGTTTCCGGCGAGGCGAGGAAGTGCACTTCGGTGCCGCGATGTTCGGTATTGCCGACCACTTTCAGCGGCTCGACTGCTACGCCCTGGCGGAATTCCATGCTGTGCACGTTGCCGTTGCGGCGGATGGTGAGGCGCAGCCAGTCGGACAGCGCATTCACCACCGATACACCCACGCCGTGCAGGCCGCCGGATACCTTGTAGGAGTTCTGGTCGAACTTGCCGCCGGCGTGCAGCTCGGTCATGACGATTTCAGCGGCAGAGCGCTTGAATTCGTCGTCTTCCTTGATGTCGGTGGGAATGCCACGGCCGTTGTCTTCCACCGAAATCGAGTTGTCGGGGTGGATGATGACCTTGATGTGGTTACAGTGGCCGGCCAGCGCTTCGTCGATGGCGTTGTCCAGCACTTCGAACACCATGTGGTGCAAGCCGGTGCCATCCTGAGTGTCGCCAATATACATGCCGGGGCGTTTGCGTACCGCTTCCAGGCCTTTCAGGATCTTGATGCTGTTCGAATCGTAACTGGCGTTGGGATTCGCTACCGGTTCTTGCATGTCCGACATGTGATGTCCTTTACAACTAATTGTTTAGTACCGCAGCTGCTTTGGCCGCGGCCTGCTGCCGCCTGAATGGACAAATGGCGAAACGGCGGTGGTGCCGCCGGTTTCGCCCATTCAAGCAACGGTAAATGTGTGGATCAGATCCGCATTGGCATGACTACGTATTTGAAGCGGTCATTGCCCGGCAGAGTAACCAGCGCGCTGGAATTGGCATCGCCAAAGGCGAAATCCACGGTTTCGCTGCTTACGTTGTTGAGTACATCCAGCAGGTAGGTGATGTTGAAGCCGACATCCAGCGTATCGCCCTGGTAATCGACTTCCAGCTCTTCCTGAGCTTCTTCTTGTTCGCTGTTGCTGCAGATGATGCGGAACAGGCCGTTCATCAGCACGATGCGCACGCCGCGGAATTTCTCGTTCGACAGGATCGCGGCGCGCTGCAGCGCCTGCTGCACCTGGGTCCGATCGATGCTCAGTTGCTTGCCATTGTTGAGCGGAATCACGCGGTTGTAATCGGGGAATTTGCCGTCGACCACTTTCGATACCAGCAGTACGTCGCCGAAGCTGAAGCGTACCTGATTCTGACTGATGTCGATCTGCACCGGACGATCCGATTCGTCGAGCAGCTTGTACAGTTCCAGTACGGTCTTGCGCGGCAGGATGATTTCGCTTTTTTCCACCGGCTGCGGCAACTCCAGGCTGGCGAACGCCAGACGGTGGCCGTCGGTGCCGACCAGGCGCAGCTCCTGGCCATCGGTGATGATGCACAGGCCGTTCAGGTAGTAGCGGATATCCTGGTGTGCCATCGAGTATTGCACCAGCGACAGCAGTTGGCGCAGCGCTTTCTGTTCCAGGCTGAAACCGATGGTGTTGCCGGTGGCGGCGGCAATGCTGGGAAAATCTTCCGCCGGCAGGGTTTGCAGGTTGAAGCGGCTCTTGCCGGCTTTGACCATCAGCTTGTTGTCGCTGTGCTCCAGCAACACCTGAGTGCCATCGGGAATGGCGCGCAGGATGTCCTGCAGTTTTTTCGCCGAAGTAGTAATGGCGAAATCGCTGCCGTTCAGGTCGCCGGGGCCGCTGCTGGTGATCTGGATTTCCAGGTCGGTGGCCATGAATGAAACCTGCTGGCCTTTTTTCTCCAGATAGACGTTCGACAGAATCGGCAGCGTGTGCCGGCGCTCGACGATGCCGGTCACGGTAGCAAGCGGCTTCAGTATCTGATCCCGTTCAGCCTGGAGAAGTAGCATATTGTCTTGTCCCGATTCGAGTTCAGGGCCGTTTGCCCTGAATTTATTCAAAAAAACCTGAAAATTTTACCAAAGACCGCCGCTCAGGTCAGCCTTTGATCATTTGCATCAGTACCTGAAAGTCATGCTTGAGCTGCATGTCGGTCTCGCGCAGGTCGGCAATGGTACGGCAGGCGTGCAATACGGTGGTGTGGTCGCGGCCGCCGAATGCCTCGCCGATCGCCGGCAGCGACATCTGCGTCAGCTCTTTCGCCAGCGCCATCGCCATTTGCCGCGGCCGTGCCACATTGCGTGTACGTTTCTTCGAATGCATGTCGGCCACCTTTATCTTATAAAAGTCGGCGACAGCTTTCTGAATGTTTTCCACCGAAACCAGGCGGTTTTCGACCGCCAGGATGTCTTTCAGCGCATCCTTGGCCAAATCGAGCGTGATCGGGTTGCCGGTGAAGCGTGAATATGCCAGCACCTTCTTCATTGCGCCTTCCAGCTCGCGCACATTGGCACGAATGCAGCGGGCGATGAAGAAAGCGACGTTATCATCGAGTTTGATATTTTCCTGCTCGGCCTTGCGCAGCAGGATCGCCACACGCATTTCCAGCTCCGGCGGTTCAATGGCAACGGTCAGGCCCCAGCCGAAGCGCGACACCAGACGATCGTCCATATCCTTGATTTCTTTTGGAAAGGTGTCGCTGGTGATGACGATCTGCTTGTGCGCTTCGATCAACGCATTGAAGGCGTAGAAGAATTCTTCCTGGGTGCGGGTCTTGCCGCTGATGAACTGGATGTCGTCGATCAGCAGCAGATCGAGCGAATGGTAATAGCGTTTGAATTCGTCGAACGCCTTGTGCTGGTAGGCACGCACCACGTCCGATACATAGCGCTCGGCGTGGATGTAGCGGATTTTCGCCTGCGGATTCTGCTGATGCACCATATTGCCGATGGCGTGCACCAGGTGGGTTTTACCCAGACCGGAGCCACCGTAGACGAACAGCGGGTTGTAGGCAACGCCGGGGTTCTCGGCGATCTGCATCGCCGCGGCGCGCGCCAGCTGGTTGGCCTTACCGGTCACCAGATTGTCGAAGGTATAAGTGGGGATCAGCCGCGTGGTTTCGTGGCTGGCGCCCATCTGCTTCAAGGTGGCGGCCTTGGGCGTGGCAGCAGCGGGTTTCGGGCCGCTGCCATTGCCACCATCGCTTGCGGCGGGTTTGCCGTGCTCGGCGGGGCCGCCGAGCGCCAGCGTAACGGTGATCGCCTTGCCGAAATAATCTTTCGCCAGATCTTCGATACGGCTGAGAAAGCGGTCCTTGACGAACTGGATGGTAAAACGGTTGGGCGCCAGCACCTGCAATCCGTCCTCATCACCATCCAGCCGCAGGGGCTTGATCCAGGTATTGAATTGCTGGGTCGAGAGTTCGCTCTCGAAGGTCGCAAGGCATGTCGACCAAAACTGCGTGGTTGCGGGCATGTGATTCGTTGTCGCTTAGGTGGCTGAAGCGCCGGCTGCAGTTTGGCGCCGATCGGGTCGGCTACCCTCTGCTTTTTGTCGGAAGTGAACAGTTGCGTCGGTTGGGCGACGCGGTCGTTCTGGCGCAAAATTGAAGCGCCAATTCTACCCAGAACGCGGCAACTTATCCACAGCCCCGGGAAAAAATAAGGCTTGACAGTGACTTGGGTTTGCACGTCTAATTCCGCGTTTATTTGAGTCTGGTCTTGGGGTAATTTGTCATGAAACGCACATATCAACCTTCCGTAGTTCGTCGCAAGCGCACTCATGGCTTCCTGGTTCGCATGAAAACCCGCGGTGGCCGCGCAGTTATCGCCGCTCGCCGCGCCAAAGGTCGCCATCGTCTGGCTGTCTGATTGTCGCTGGGCGCCCGGTGCGCTTTCCGAGACAGCTGCGCTTGTTAAAAACGGATGAGTATTCATCCGTTTTTAGTTTCCGCTGTGCGGTAAACGGCCCGGCGCTGCGCCTGCATGGCAAGCCGAACGGCTTGGCACACGGCCGGCTGGGCCTGGTGATCGGCCGCAAGCTGGCGAAGCAGGCGGTGCGGCGCAATTATATGAAACGCGTGATCCGCGCGGCGTTTCGCGAACAACAGCAACAGCTGGCCGGGCTGGACGTGGTGGTCTGGCCACGCGCCTGTTTCGGCCGCGAACAGGCGGCGGCCGTGCGTGTCGAATTGCAACGTTTGTTTGGCAAACTCGATCGATGTCGCGCCTCCTCATCGCACTGATCCGCTTCTACCAATATGCCGTCAGCCCGCTGCTGGGGCCGCGCTGCCGCTATACCCCGAGTTGTTCCCAATATGCGCTCGAGGCAATCGGCCGCCACGGCCCGCTGCAAGGCGGCTGTCTGGCCTGCAAACGAATTTGTCGCTGCCACCCGTGGGGCGGCAGTGGTTATGATCCGGTTCCCTGAATAAGGCTCTCAATGGATACCAAACGCCTCATCGTGTTCATGCTTATCTCGATGTCGATCGTGTTCCTGTGGCAGGAATGGGAAACACGTCGCCATCCACCGCAACCGGCCGCAGCACAGCAGCGGGCCGCTGCCGACAGGCCGGGCGCCGCCGTGCCGGTAGCCCTGCCGGGAGCGGAAACCAAGACCAAGCTGGAACAGGGGCAACGTCTGCGCGTGACCACCGACATGCTGGTTGCCGATATCGAATCGGTCGGCGGCGATATCCGTCGTCTGGAATTGCGCAAGCACGGTTCGGTGGCCGATCCGAAACAGCCGCTGGTACTGTTCGACAGCCTGCCGGAGAAAACCTATGTGGCGCAGAGCGGCCTGTTTGACCAATCGGTAGCCGATCTGCCGTCGCACCATACCGCGTTCACGCTGCCGGCCGGCGCGATGACGCTGGCGGATGGCCAGAATTCGCTGCAGGTACGGCTGGAAGCCGCTACTGCCGAAGGGATCAAGGTTGCCAAGATTTACACCTTCAGCCGCGGCAGCTACCTGATCGATACCCGCTACGAGGTCGTCAACGGTTCGCCCAAGGCAATTACGCCGAGCGCGTATTTCCGCCTGCTGCGCGACGGTCACAAGCCGGAAGGCGAAACCCGCATGGCATCGACGTTCTCCGGTGCGGCCATGTTCACCGCGCAGAACAAGTACCAGAAGATTGCCTACGAAGATATCGACAAGGGCAAGGCCAAATTTACCGACAGCTGCGACAACGGCTGGATCGGCATCGTGCAGCACTATTTCGTCGCCGCCTGGCTGCCGGACAATGCTGCAACCACTGCGGACGATTGCAGCAAGCAACCGGATCGCAAGTTTGAAATCAAGAAATCCGGCGAGCTGTATTCGGCCGCGGTGATCCGCTCGCTCGGCACCATCCAGCCGGGCCAGAGCGCCAGCATCGCAGTGCCGCTGTTTGCCGGCCCGCAGGAAAGCGCAGCGTTCAATGCTCTCGGCAATCGCGGCAACGGGCTGGATTACACCAAGGATTACGGCCTGCTGAAAGTGCTGGCGGCGCCGATGTTCCTGCTGCTGCAGTTCCTGCACAAGCTGGTGGGCAACTGGGGCTGGGCGATCATTCTGCTGACCGTGATCATCAAAACGGCTTTGTACCCGCTGTCGGCGGCCAGTTACCGTTCGATGGCGCAGATGAAGGCACTGGCACCGCGGCTGGAACACCTGAAAGAACGCCACGGCGACGACCGGCAGAAATTCCACCAGGCGATGATGGAGCTGTACAAGGCCGAGAAGATCAACCCGCTTGGCGGCTGTCTGCCAATGGTACTGCAGATCCCGATTTTCATCGCGCTGTACTGGTCGCTGCTGGGCGCGGTGGAATTGCGCCAGACACCGTGGATCATGTGGATTCACGATCTGTCGCAGCCGGACCCGTATTATGTGCTGCCGGTGATTCTGGCCGGCCTGATGTTCGCGCAGACTTTCCTCAACCCGCCGCCGACCGACCCGATGCAAGCGAAGATGATGAAAATCATGCCGCTGGCGTTCTCGGTGATGTTTTTCTTCTTCCCGGCCGGCCTGGTGATCTACTGGGTAGTCAACAGTGCGCTGTCGATGCTGCAGCAGTGGTTCAACATGCAGCAGTTCGATACCGACAAGAAGGCGCATATCGGCAGCCCGGCGAAAAAATAACGCTTACCGGCCCTTGCGGGCCGGTTTTCATTTCAACAGCGGCCGACGGCCGCTGTTGGCGTTTCTGAGGCGGCTACCGGATGGCAGTACCGGAACAATCGTGACGTGCAGGCGCACCACCAGAGTTACGCTTGATCCGGAAGTGGAACAAGTGGCAAACGGCTATAGTGGATATTTGCAAGCCGGGCTCCGTACGGGGCAGCGGCAGAACCGAATGACGGAGCCGAATATGCAAACCAACCAATCGCTGAGCATTCTGCTGGTCGACGATGACGAAGCATTGCTGGAAACGGTAGCCGACATGCTGGCTATCAAGGATGGTCTTGGCGTGCAAACCGCACGCGACGGCCAGGAGGCCTTGGCACTGCTGCAGCATTTCCAGCCGGATCTGACACTGGTGGATATCCGCATGCCGGGAATGAATGGCTGGGAGCTGGTACGGGCAATGCGCGCACGCTCCAGCACGCAGAAAATCGTCATGCTGACCGGCTCGCATGCCGAAGACGA
>CALMFQ010000631.1 GCA_937863215.1 uncultured Pseudomonadota bacterium | reverse complement strand
GCCAGTAACAGCCCGCTGGCGGCACGGTTTGGCGCCGGTGCCGCGGCAAAACCGGTGCAACCGGCCGAGCCGGCGCCCGGCCCCGGTTCTGGCGATGCCGGGCACAGCACGAGCCAGCAGGCCGAGCCGCAGCTTGCAACTAGCGCGCCGGCAGCCAAGCCCAGCCCCGAGGCCGCACGGCGTGTAATGGCGAGCAAGCAGAAGCAGCGCAAGCCGCTCAACCGCACCTTGGTGCTGGCAATCGGCGGCACGCTGCTGGTGGTCGGCATGGCCGGCTATTTGTGGTGGCAGATGCAGCCACCGGATTTTTCCACTCCACCGCCAGCGGCGGACGGTACCGGGGCAGGCGGCGCAGCGGCACCTGCCGATAGCGCTGCAGCGGCCGCTCCGGCCGCACCTGCCAGCACCGGAGCGCCTGTAGCTGCGGCCAGTGCCGCACCGAACAAGCCGGGTAGCGCTGCAGCGCATCCGCCGCCGGGCGAACGCAAGGCTACGCGCAATGTGGCTGCGGCAGCGCCGGGCAGCAGCGGTGCGGATAGGGCTGCGCCAGTGCCGGACAGCCGTTTGCAGATCGTGCGCGATGCGCCGCAGGAGACTATCGACGAGGGGGTACGCGCCGGTTATCAGGCATTTGCCAACGGCGATCTGGCGGCTGCGCGTGCGGCCTATACCAAGGCGCTGCAGAACGACGCCCGCAGCCGCGATGCGCTGCTTGGGCTGGCAGCGGTAGCGGCGCGCCAGGGCCGGCCGGAAGAGGCAGAGCGCTGGTATCGCAAGCAACTGGAAATCGACCCGCTCGATCAGCTGGCGCAGGCCGGGCTGACTGCGGTCAATCGTGCGCTGGGCCCGCGCGAGCGCGAAACGGCGTTGCGCAATCTGGGCGAGCAGCAGGCCGGTATGCCGCAGACGGCAGCGCAGCTGGGTAATCTGTATGCGGCGGAAAAACGCTGGAACGAAGCACAGCAGCAGTTTTTCCGCGCTTACTCGCTGGAGCCGGGCAACCCGGATCACGCGTTCAATCTGGCGGTGAGCCTGGAGCACCTCGACCAGCCGAAACTGGCGCTCGACTACTACAACAAGGCGCAGCAACTGAGCGGCCAGCGCAAGCCCGGCTTCGACCCCGCCGAGCTGAAAGCGCGTATCGAAGCGCTGAGCCAACCCTGATTTCAAGGCCATGACAGTACAAAAGAGCAAACTGCCGCTGGGCGAACTGCTGGTCGTCAAGGGGTTCATTACCGACGACCAGCTGCGCATTGCGCTGCTGGAACAGAAAAAGACCGGTGCGCCGCTCGGCAAGCAGCTGGTGGGGCTGGGATTCCTGTCCGAAGCCACGCTGCGCGAAGCGCTGTCGGAAAATCTCGGCCAGGAAAGCGTCGATCTGAACAAGGTGGTAGTCGATGCTGCGGCGATCCGCCTGGTGCCGAAAGAGCTGGCCAAGCGCCATGTGCTGTTGCCTATCGGCCTGAACAAGGCTGAGGGCCGCCTGTCGGTGGCGATGTCGAATCCGAACAATCTGGTCGCGCTGGATCAGGTGCGTATGCTGTTCCGCGACGAGATCGACATCGAGCCGATGCTGGCGTCGGAATCGGACATCCTGCGTGCCATCGATCACTATTACGGCTACGAGCTGTCGATCGACGGCATCCTCAATGAAATCGAGACCGGTGAGGTCGATTACGCCAGCCTGCAGACACAGGGCAACGAATACAGCCAGCCGGTGGTGCGGCTGATCGATGCACTGCTGGCGGATGCGGTGCAGAAAAGTGCATCGGATATCCACTTCGAGCCGGAACACAGCTTCCTGCGCATCCGTTACCGTATCGACGGCGTGTTGCGCCAGATCCGCTCGTTGCACCGCAATTACTGGCCGGCGATGGCGGTGCGGCTGAAGGTGATGAGCGGCATGAATATCGCCGAAACCCGCGCGCCGCAGGATGGCCGCATCTCGCTGACGCTGATGGGGCGGCCGCTGGATTTCCGCGTTGCGGCGCAGCCGACCATCTACGGCGAAAACATCGTGCTGCGGATTCTCGACCGGCTGCGCTCGCTGGTGCCGATCGATGCGCTCGGCCTGCCGGAAGACTCGCTCAGCCTGCTGAAGCTGATGATCGCGCGGCCGGAAGGCATCATCCTGGTGACCGGTCCGACCGGCTCGGGCAAGACTACCACGCTCTATTCGATCCTCAATTACGTCAATTCCGAAGGCGTCAACATCATGACGCTGGAAGACCCGGTCGAATACCCGATGGCGATGATCCGCCAGACCAATGTCCACGAGGCGGCGAAAATGGATTTCGCCAACGGTATCCGCTCGATGATGCGCCAGGACCCGGACATCATCCTGGTGGGCGAAATCCGCGATCACGAAACCGCCGAAATGGCATTCCGCGCCGCGATGACCGGCCATCAGGTGTATTCGACACTGCATACCAACTCCGCCATCGGTGCGATTCCGCGCCTGCTGGATATTGGCGTGCTGCCCGACATCATGGCCGGCAACATCATCGGTGTGATCGCGCAGCGGCTGGTGCGCAAACTGTGCGCGCACTGCAAGCAGCCATATCAGCCGGACGATTTCGAATTGCGCCTGCTCGGGCTCGATCCCGCCAGCGCACCGCCGCAGCTGTTCCAGGCCAGCGGCTGCGAGAAATGCGACCATCAGGGCTATCGCGGCCGGGTGGCGATCCAGGAG
>CALMFQ010000630.1 GCA_937863215.1 uncultured Pseudomonadota bacterium | reverse complement strand
TGCGTTCTTCGGCCTGCTTGCGTTCGCTGATGTCGCGCGCCGTGCCCCACATGCCGGTCACTTCGCCGTATTGGCCGTACATCAGCGATGCCTTGATGCTGACCGGGAACACGCGCCCGTTGCGGTCGATGTATTCCTTTTCGTATTCGTCGGTATAGCCGCGCTTGTACAGCTGGTTCTCGAAGATCTGCGCCTCGATCGCATGCCATTTGTTCGGGGTGAAATCGACATGGCCCAGATGGCGGATTTCGTCCAGGGTGTAGCCGAGCATGTTCAGATAGCGCGGGTTGGCGTCGAGATATCTGCCATCGTTGTCGAAGATTGCGATACCGTCGCGGCTGTCGTCGAACAGCATGCGGTATTTGCGTTCCGATTCTGCCAGCGTTGCCTGATGGCGCAGCAGATCGGCACGTTCGGCTGCCAGCCGCTCGGCCATTTTGTCGAAAGTGGCGCCGAGCTCGCTCAACTCGTCGTTGCCGCTCAGCTGCGTGCGGGCGCCCAGATCGCCGGACGCCATGCGCCGGGTGGCCTGCATCAGGCTCTCCAGTCGTTGCTGCAGGCTGCGGCGCAGCATGTGCCAGAGCGCTCCGCCCAGCAGTACGAGCAACAGCATGAAGCCGCCAATATGCAACGCCGCCTGCTGGCGCTGCTCGCGCCGCAGCGGGCCGAGATCGTATTCGACATACAGTAGCGAAACCGATTGCAGCTGCGTCGCCAGCTTGTCCCTGTGCACGCTGATCGGCATGTAGGCCTGTACCAGCGACTGGTCGGCGCTGAAATGCACGTTGTGATGGCCGCTTTCACGCGCGCTGCGCGCCAGCCCGGTGTTGAAGTCTTCGACCAGCATCAGGATCGGCTGCTTCATCCAGTCCAGCCGGCTCGCTGCCAGCACGCGATCCTGTTGGTCGAGCAGCGCAATGGTACGGTAGTTGCCGCTCGCCGTCAGGTTGGCAATGCTGGTCTGGATATCGGTGGTGTCGCCGTGGGCGATTTCGTTGCCCCAGTAGGAGTCGACTACCGAAACCAGTTCTTCGATGCGCGTACGCGAATCGGTTTCCAGCATCTGCTGTGTGGTGTAGACCCGATCGACGATGAAGTAGGCGGAAACCAGCAGTGCCAGCGCCAGCAGTGCGCCACCGAACAGGCGGCCGATCGGACGGGGGTGGCCCGGAGTCATCGCGGTGCATCCGGCAGCCAGGATGGGTCGAAGCGCAGCGGCAGGGCTGGCGGATTGGCCGGTAGCTGGCCGGCACGCTGCAAATACGCTTGCAGCTGCCGGCCAGTGGCCTGCAGCTGCGACGGCTGCCCGAGCAGGCGGCGATTTTCCTCAAGGGTCGGAAAACGCAGTTCGCGCAGCGTCTGCTTCAGTTGTACCGGCAGCAGTTGCTGGCGTGCCTGCATTTGCGCCAGTGCCTGTGTCTGCTGGGTGAGCATGTGTTGCCGGCCGATGAACCAGGCGCGCAACAGATAGGGCAGATGGCTGCGGTGTTTGCGAACGGCATGTTCACGTACCACCAGCACGTCGATGATTTCGCCCGGTATCTGGCTGCTGTCGAACAGACGGTGTGCGCCGCCGTTCAGCAGGTATGTCAGCATTGGCTGGTAGCTGACAATCGCCGCGATGTCCGGCTGGCGCAACGCTTCCTGATGATGGTCGGCGCTGACCGGTACGATTTCGACATCCTGATGGGTCAGGCCGGCCGAGGCCAGGCCGCGTGCCAGCAGGTAGCCGCCGGTGGCGAGGTTTTCCACGCCGATGCGCTTGCCGCGCAGGTCGGCGATACTGGCGATTTCCGGCTTGCCCAGCAGCGCATCGGCGCCGTGAGAGAAATCCAGCACCGCGATCACCTGCAGATCGTGAACCTGCTGCTGCAGCACGATGCTCTCGTCCAGCGTCAGTGCCGCCGCGTCCAGCAGCCCGCTGCGCATTGCATCGATAACCGGCAGCGACGTGGTGTATTCGATCAGCCGCACTTTACCGCGTTCCAGCGCATCCTGTCCGCGCGCCAGATAGAACGGCTCATAGCCGAGCCACAGATTGGTGCCGAGGCGCAGCGGCTTTTCCTGCGGCTCGGTGCACGCAGCCAGTCCGATGCAGCAAAGCAGGGTGATCAGCAGGGAAAGGAGGCGCGCGCACATACTCTTGTTGATAATGGATGAACGCCGCCCCGGCAAGGGCTTTGCGCCGGGCTCAGCTGCGCAGTTGCGGCAGATTCCCGAACAGCGCCAGTGCTTGCGGGTTGGCCAGCGCATCCTGGTTTTTCACCGGCAGGCCGTGAATCACGTTGCGCACCGCCAGTTCGACGATCTTGCCGCTGATGGTGCGCGGGATATCGGCAATCTCAATGATTTTCGCCGGTACGTGGCGCGGGCTGGCGCCGTCGCGGATCTGTCGGCGCAGCCGCTGCTCCAGCTCATTTGTCAGTACGTGGCCCGGCTGCATGCGTACGAACAGGATCACCCGCACGTCGCCTTGCCAATCCTGGCCGACTGCCATGGCTTCCATTACTTCCGGAAAACGCTCGACCTGGCGATAGATTTCCGCCGTGCCGATGCGCACGCCGCCTGGGTTGAGCACCGTGTCGGAGCGGCCGTAGATGATCAATCCATCGTGTTCGGTCAGTTCGGCATAGTCGCCGTGACACCAGATATTGGCAAAACGCTCGAAATATGCCGCGTGGTATTTGCTGCCGTCGGCGTCGTTCCAGAAGCCGATCGGCATCGACGGGAACGGCCGGGTGCACACCAGCTCGCCCTTTTCGCCGCGCAGCGGCTGGCCGGCATCGTTGTAGATCGCTACCGCCATGCCCAGTCCGCGGCATTGCAGTTCGCCGCGGTATACCGGCAATACCGGGTTGCCGAGCGCAAAGCAGGAAACGATGTCGGTGCCGCCCGAGATCGACGACAGCCGTACGCCCGGTTTGATCTCGCGGTAGACGAAGTCGTAACTTTCCGGCAACAGCGGCGAGCCGGTCGACAGGATCGCCTGCAGGCTGGCGAGCTCGTGGCTAAGGCCCGGCCGGGCGCCGGCTTTTTCCAGCGCCGCCAGGTATTTGGCGCTGGTGCCGAAGGTGGTGAAACGCTCGTCGCGGCAGTAATCCCAGAGAATATTCGCATCCGGATGGAACGGTGAGCCGTCGTACAGCATTACGGTGGCGCCAACCGCCAGTGCCGATACCAGCCAGTTCCACATCATCCAGCCGCAGGTGGTGAAGTAGAAAATCCGCTCGCCGGCACGCAGATCGCCGTGCAGCACATGCTCTTTCAGCTGTTGCAGCAGAGTGCCGCCGGCCGAGTGGACAATGCATTTCGGCACGCCGGTGGTGCCGGACGAATACATGATGTACAGCGGGTGGTCGAACGGCAGCTGGGCAAACTCGATTTCGCTGGCGTTGCGGTCCAGGCAATCGGCCCACAGAGCCGCGTGGGGCAGGGAGCCGATATCGGGCTCGGGCTGCAGATGCGGCACTACGATCAGCTGCAGCAGGCTGGGCAGCTGCGCGGCGATATCGGCGACACGCTGCAGGCAGTCGATCTGTTTGCCGGCGTACACATAACCATCGGCAGTGAACAGCACTTTCGGCGCGATCTGGCCGAAACGGTCGAGCACACCCTGAATGCCGAAATCCGGCGAACACGACGACCAGACGGCGCCAATGCTGGTTGCGGCCAGCATGGCAATCACCGTCTGCGGCAGATTGGGCATGAAGCCAACGACGCGGTCGCCGGGCTGCACGCCCAGTTGGCGCAGGGTGGCGGCCAGTTGTGCCACTACCCGGTACAGTTCGGCAAAGCTGATCCGGCGGCTGATGCCGTCTTCGCCGCGAAATACCAGTGCATCGGCAGCGTCGCGGCGGCGCAGCAGGTTTTCGGCGAAATTCAGCCGGCTACCGGCAAACCAGCGTGCGCCGGGCATTCTGTTGCCGTCCTGCAGTACCCGATCCCAGCGCCGGCTGGCGCGTATTTCGCAGAAATCCCACAGGCCGGCCCAGAAATCCTCGATCTGCTCGACCGACCATTGATAGAGCGCCGGGTAATCGGCCAGCGCTGCGCCTTGGCGCTGATTGATGAAGTTGCGGAACCGTTGCAGGTTGGATGCGGCGATTGCGGCTGCTGTGGGCTGCCAGAGCGGGGAAGATGTCATTGCCTGAATTTATTGACGTTAACGTAAACGGAATCTTACCATTCATTAAAGCGGCCCACCAAACCGGTGGGCCGGTGCAGTGCTTATTCTTTCTCTGCTGCTTCTTTTGCGGCGATGTCGCTATGCACCTGCGCCATGTCCAGCGCCTTTACCTCGTTCAACAGCTGTTCCAGCTGGCCGGTCGTTAGCGCACCGGGCTGCGAGAACAGCATGACTTTCTCGCGCAACACCATCAGCGTCGGCACCGAACGGACCGAAAAATAGCTGG
>CALMFQ010000629.1 GCA_937863215.1 uncultured Pseudomonadota bacterium | reverse complement strand
GCATGCGGCACTGATGGTCGGCGCATTTTTTGGCACCGTGATCAGCCTGGAGCGGGCCGACGCGGTGGGCCGGCGCTGGGCTTATCTGGCGCCGGCTGCGGCCGGACTGGCGGGAATAGGAATATTAGCCGGTGCGCCGTTAGCGCTGGTGCAGGCCGGTTTGTTGCTGGCGTCGTTGTTGTTGCTGGCCGCTAGCCTGCTGGTGCTGCGGCGCCTGCGTGTCAATTTCACCGTGGTGCTGGCGTTGGCGGCAGGCTGCTGGCTGGCGGGAAATCTGGCGTGGATGGCGGGCGCCAGTGTGCTGCCGGCGTTGCCGTGGTGGCTGGCGTTTCTGTCGCTGACCATTGCTGCCGAGCGCCTGGAGCTGACACGGCTGCTACGCACGCCGCCACTGGCAAAACAAGTTTTCCTGCTACCGGTTGCATTGATCCTCGCTGCCGCGGTCCTGAGCCTGTGGCTGCCGCAGGCCGGCTGGCGCGGCTTTGCGCTGGGGCTATTGTTACTGGCGTGCTGGCTGATGGGTTTCGATATCGCCCGGCGCAATATCCGCCAGCGTGGCCTGACGCGGTTCATTGCCGTGGCGCTGCTGGGTGGCTACGTCTGGTTGGCGCTGGCCGGGCTGCTCGGCCTGGCGGGCGGCTTCGAGCCGGGGCATGCATGGCGCGACGCGGCGTTGCACGCAATCGGGCTGGGATTCGTGTTTTCGATGGTGTTCGGCCATGCGCCGATCATTTTTCCGGCAGTGGCGCGGGTCAAAATCCCTTGGCACCCGGTGTTGTATGTGCCGCTGCTGGCACTGCATATATCGCTGCTGTGCCGCGTCGCCGGTGGCTTGTGGGGCGATTTCACCGTACGGCGCGCAGCCGGGTTGCTGAACGCGCTGGTATTGCTGGGATTCATTCTGGTGCTGTTGGCACGCATCTGGCGTGGCAAGCATCCGCGCAAGGAGGCCGGTCATGGGTCATCTCAATGAGTCTGCTGTTACTGCCGTGGCGCAGGCGCGCCATACCGAGGAGCGTATCCTGGCTATCCGCCACTGGTCGCCGACGGTGTTGTCGTTCCGCACCACGCGTTATGCCGGTTTCCGCTTCAGCGCCGGCCACTACGCGCGGCTCGGCCTGGCCGGACAGGGAGCAACGGTGTGGCGCCCGTATTCGCTGGTATCCCCGGCCTGGGCCGACTATCTGGAATTTGTCGCGGTGCTGATTCCCGGCGGTGCGTTTTCCGAACGCTTGGTGCAGTTGCGCGTGGGCGATACGCTGCTGGTCGAAAAGCCTGCCTATGGCTTCATGACGGTCGATCGTCTGGCTCCGGGGCGGGATCTGTGGCTGATCGCCAGCGGCACCGGCATCGGGCCGTTCGTTTCGATTCTGCATGAGCCGGAAGTGTGGCGCCGGTTCGAACGGCTGATCGTGGTCCACAGCGTGCGCTACGCTACCGAACTGGCGTATCGTGCTGAGCTGCTGGCATTGCCGCAGCAGCCATGGCTGGCCGATGTGCCGGCACGCCTGCAGTATCTGCCGATTGTGACCCGCGAACCGGGCGTGACCGAGCTGGCGCAGCGCATCCCGCAATTGCTGGCGGATGGGCGGTTGGAACAGGCGGCGGTGCCGCTCGATGTGACGCATTCGCGGCTGATGGTATGCGGCAACCCCGAACTGGCGGCCGAGCTACGGCAGATGTTGCGGCAGCGGGGCTTTGCCACCAATCGCCGCGGCGTGCCGGGGCAGATGGCGTTTGAACAATACTGGTGAGATTTTTACGGAAAAGCTTATGCGTCGCGATCCGCAATTGATACAACTATCGCGTGAGCATCATGCCGCGCTGCGTCTGGCCAAACAGCTGCTCGAGGTACAGTCTCCGCCGGCTGCCGAAGCGCTGGCGGCTGTGGCGCGCGAGAGCGCAGGGTTGCTGAGCCATTTTGAGCAGGAGGAGCGCGAGCTGTTGCCGCAACTGCTGAATTACGGCGAAGCGCAACTGGCGGCACGCCTGCAGGATGAACATCGGCAGATGCGGGCACTGCTGCAGGCAGACGACGCGGCCAGCCTCAAGCTGCTTGGCGTCTTGCTTGGCGGGCACGTACGTTTCGAGGAAAGGGAGTTGTTCGAGACCTTGCAGCGCCATTGGGCGCAACAGGGAGGCGCCGCTGCAACAGCGTCTAATGCAGCGTGCGCGGGATCGACAGGGTGAATTCGGCAATCGGCGCGTCGAATTCGCGGCCATCGTCGGCGCGCATCCGGTAGCTGCCGCGCATGGTGCCTACCGGCGTGGCAATCGAGGTGCCGCTGGTGTATTCAAAGCTTTCGCCCGGCTGCAGGTGCGGCTGCTCGCCGACCACACCGTCGCCACGCACTTCCTGCACCTGCTGGTGGGCATCGGTAATGATCCAGTGACGGCTGATCAGCCTGGCTGCAACCGCACCGGTATTGGTGATGCGGATACGATAGGCGAACACGTAACGGTCGGCGGATTCGTCGGACTGCTCCGGCAAATACAGCGATTCGGCGGTAACGGTGATGTCGTAGTCTGGGGGCGAGCTCATGTGCTGCATTGCACACCAAAATTCAGCCGCAGACAAGCCCGGCTTTTACAGTAGAATCCGCTTTTTGCCAGAATCCGGGTCCTCTCCATGCGCGATTTCCGTATTGCTCCGAGCATTCTTTCCGCCAACTTTGCCCGTCTCGGCGACGAAGTGTCCGCCGTGATCGACGCCGG
>CALMFQ010000628.1 GCA_937863215.1 uncultured Pseudomonadota bacterium | reverse complement strand
CTACTCCCTTGCGGTCGGCGCTGTAGAGCCCGGTGCGGTCGTCGATGGTCTGATTGATGCAGACGTTGATCAGGTGCACCGGCCCGCCGTCGGCATCCGGCCGATAGTCGCGCAGTGCGGTATCGTCGCTTTCGAATGCGGCATTGACCCGTGCATGCAGCTTGCCGCGCTCGGCGCCGTGCAGCGTGCCCCAGAAATCGTGATTGCCGACCGACACGTAAGCCGCCGCCAGCCGGCTGCGATAGAAATGGTGCAGCGACGACAGGTTCAGCTGCTCGATATGTGCGCGGCTGAGCAAGGCATACAGCGCCGGAACCGTAAACAGCGCGCTCCAGCGCCAGCCCGGCGGCCACGGATCGCCGCCTGCGGCCAGCAGGCCATGGCCGGCATTGCCGAACACCAGGTACTGCGCGGCGGTAGCCCATATCAGCAACAACGCCAGCAACAACAGCAGCCCCAGCGCGTTGGCCAGCCATTCGACGCGCAGCGCATGCTTGCCGCCGGATTCGAGCATCTGCTGCAACAGCGGTGCCAACACGCGTGCCAGCAACGCCAGCGCGCCCGTCAGGCCAATGCCGCCAGCGGCGTAGGCAGCGCCGATGTCGCCCTGCAGCAGCGACATCAGGCGCCAGCTGCCGAAATCGAGCAGCGCCAATGCCACCAGCCCCAGGCCGAGTGCGCCATTCAGCGCCAGCAAGCGGGTATAGGCGCTACGCGCCTGACGTGGCGACGCCGGATTAAGGCGACTCAGCAGCAAGCCGGCTACGCTCGCCAGCAACGCCGCGCCGATACCTAACGGCAACAGGAAACCGACCGTTGCACCGGCGCTGGCGGCCAGTTCGCGCGGCCACTGCTGCAGCCCGTCGCGGCAGAACCACGCGCCCAGCAGCAGGCCGAACAGCGCCGTTCCCAGCCAATCGCCCCAGGCGCTGTTGCGCCGGTCGCGGCTGAACCAGTAGGCCCACATCGCCGTCAGACCGCCGAACAGCGGCATTGGCACCAGCCACCACCACACCGAGCCGAGGTGCGCACCGATATTCAGGTATTGCGGCCCATCCGGCAGGCACGCCAGTTCCTGCCGCAATAACAAATGCGGCGCCAGCAGCAGGCTACCGAACCAGAGAAACAGGATGCCGACTTCAAACTGGGTGGCGACAAAGCCGCGCAGCAGCGCAAACAGCGCCACCACGCCATCGCCGATCCCCTTGGGGGTCAGGTAGCGGCCGCTCTTGCGCAGCCACCACAGCAGGCGCCGGTTTTCGCCGCTGAGCAGCGCGTTGATCTCGGCCCAGCCGTAACCGGGGTTGTCCGCCACCGGCCGGAACAGCCGGCCGAACATGGCGCCGGTA
>CALMFQ010000627.1 GCA_937863215.1 uncultured Pseudomonadota bacterium | reverse complement strand
GGATACCATCAAGGCTTACACCACTGACGACACCACCGTGATTTTCGGTGCCGTGGTCGAAGAAAACGCCGGCGACCAGCTGCGCGTGACTCTGGTTGCAACCGGTATCGGCGGCCAGCCGGCTACCCGCCAGCAGCCGAAGCATCTGCAAATCGTCAAGACCGGCACCGACAACGGCCCGGTCAGCGAATGGGACCTGTACGATACCCCGGCCGTAATGCGCACCAACCGTGGTGGCCGCAGCAGCGCTGGTTTCGGCAATGCAGCCGTGGCGGAAACCCCGCGCGGCGCGCCGAACCTCGAAATGCTGGACATCCCGGCATTCCTGCGCAAGCAGGCCGACTAAGCCCAGGTCGGTAAGCCTCTCTCTGCCGAGATCCCCCGTGAGGGGGATCTCCGGCCTCGTGTCCGCCAAAAATTCCTGTCGGCGGCATGCCCGTTGTTTTCCCCGATTTTTGTCTACATTTGCCCGGCGGTGTTGGCGATTGCTGCCCGATGGCCCGCTGAATGGGAATTGCCCGTAATCGGCGGCGTGTGCTCAGTCGTGCAATGGCTGCAGCAGCGCAATTGCGGCCGTGAAATCCAGCACATCCAGCGCTTGCTGCAATTGCTGCATCTGCTGCGGCTGCAGCCGGCCCTGCAGTGCGCCCTGCAAGCTGACAAAGCGATCCAGCGCCGCCATATTGCTGGTCGTCAGCTCGTGCAGCAGCAGCTCCAGTTGTGCCTGATCCAGTTGCTCGGCCGCGCCGGCCGGTAGCGGTGCGGGGGGCGCCAGTTGCGGCAGGATTTGGCGCAATTCGTCAAGGACTGGTTGCAGTTCGGCCGTGCAGTGCCGCAATGCAGCGTCGATCGGCTCCGGCTGCTGGGCGCGCACCGCCAGTTCGGCCTGCTTGGCGGCGGCTGCCAGCGCATCGGCGCCGAGTGTGGCGGCAGTGCCTTTGGCGGTATGCAGCAGGCGTGCCGCATCGCGGTACTGGCCGGCCTGTAGCGACTGTTGTACCTGTTCGATCAGGCTGCCTGCTTCGGTCTGGAAACGTTGCAGCAATAGCCGCAGCAGATTGCGGTCGTGACCGGTGCTGATCAAGGCCCGGTCGAGATTCATGCTGTGCATTTGCAGCGTCAGGGCTGGCGCCGGCGCTGCACTTTCGATTGCCGTTGCAGTTTCGGCGGGCAGGGTCGGCAGATATTGTCCGAGCACCTGCAGCAGCTGGTTGGCGTCGATCGGTTTGGCGACAAAATCGTTCATACCGCAGGCCAGACACTGATCGCGTTCGGCTCGTGTCACACCGGCGCTGACGGCGATGATGGGCAAGTCCAGCTGCAGTTCGCTGCGGATCAGACGGGTGGCGCTGTAGCCGTCCATTACCGGCATCTGCACATCCATCAGCACCAGTGCATAGCGCTGCGGCGCGGCGCGCAGTGCCTCGACGCCCTCGGCGCCATTGTCGGTAACGTCCAGGCTTAAACCGGCGCGCTCCAGCATGCCACGTGCGACCATCTGGTTGATCCGGTTGTCTTCCACCAGCAATACCGTGGCTGGCCGGAAACGGTATTCCTGCTGCAACGGCACGCTGCTCGCAGCGTCGCCGGCGGCGTGGTGCCGGTTGCGCGCTTCGATTGCGGCATTGAACAGCGTCGAATGGGTAACCGGCTTGCACAGGAAGGTGTCGATTGCCGCCGCATCCGGCGACAGCAGATACTCTTCCCGTGCATAGGCGGTTGCCATCAGCACAATCGGCAAATTGCCGCACGCCGCCTGCCGGCGTAGCGCAGCGCCGGTTTGCAGCCCGTCCAGCCCCGGCATTTTCAGGTCGAGCAATACCAGATCGAAATCCGGGGCGCCCGGTTCGAGTGCCGCCACGCATTGCAGCGCCTCTTGCCCGGACGCGGCACTCGTCACGCTCCAGCCAAGCGATTCGACGATTTCGCCAATGAACTGGCGCGATGCCGGGTGATCGTCCACCACCAGCACGCGCAGCGCGGTCATGGCTGCTCCCGGCCCGGTTGCAGCGCTTGTTTCGGTCTGCAGCGCCAGCGGCAGGCTGAACCAGAATTCGCTGCCGTGGCCGGGCTCGCTGTGCACGCCGATCTCGCCGCCCATCAGCGCGACCAGTCGTTTGCAGATCACCAGCCCGAGCCCGGTGCCGCCAAAGCGCCGGGTCATCGAGTTGTCGGCCTGGGTGAACGGCGAAAACAGGCGTTCGATCTGCCCGGCACTGATGCCGATGCCGGTATCGCGCACGCTGAAGCAAAGTTGCGTCCTGTCGTCGGTACTGTCGAGCAGGTTGACCTGCAGTATTACTTCGCCGTGCTCGGTGAACTTGATCGCGTTGGCTACCAGATTGGTCAGTACCTGCTGCAGCCGCAGCGAGTCGCCATACAGATGTTGCGGTACATCCCTGGCGATATGGATGATCAGCTCGATATCCTTGTGTGCTGCGTTGATCGACATGATCGACGACAGCGAATCGATCATGTCGGCCAGATTGAATGCCACCGGCTGCAATTCCAGCTTGCCGGCCTCGATCTTGGAAAAATCGAGGATGTCGTTGATGATTCCCAGCAGCGACTTGCCCGCCTGGTTGATCTGCGCCACATATTCGTGCTGGCTGTCGGCCAGCCCGGTGTTTTCCAGCAGGTGCGCCATTCCCAGCACCGCATTCAGCGGCGTGCGGATTTCGTGGCTCATGTTGGCGAGAAAGTCGCTTTTTGCCTGGCTGGCCGCTTCAGCGGCAATCTTGGCGGCACGCAGCTCGGCCTCGACCTGTTTCTGGCGCGAGATATCATAGGCGACGCCGACAAAGCCTTCCGGCTCACCGCGCGGGTTACGGATCACCGTTATGGTCAGATTTACCAGCAGCACCGTGCCATCCTTGCGCACATACAGCCATTCGCGCGATTCGCCGCCGCGTAGCAGCGGAATCGTCACAAAGGTAGCGAAGCCGTCGATCGGCCGGCCAAGCTCTGCGCTCAGTTGCTGCGCGCGCGCCACTATTTCCTGCGGCTGGTGGAGGATGGCCGGAGTCTGTATGCCGACGACCTCGGCTGCCTGGTAGCCGAGCATTTTTTCGGCACCGGCACTGAACAGTGTGACCAGCCCGTCGGTATCGGTGGCGATAATGGCAAACGTTTCGGCACTGTTGACGCTGCCATGCAGCAGCGCGCGGGCACGTGCCACTTCGGCTTCGGCACGCTGGCGTTCGCTCACATCGACGATTGCGGCCAGAATCTGCGTATCGCTGCCCGATCCCATTGGGCTCAGCCCCACTTCCAGCGGGAATTCGCTGCCATCCTTGCGCAGGCCGAGCAGTACCGGGCGCCGATTCATCAGCCGCGTTTGCGGCTGTTGCTGATAGGCATGGCGCAAAGCAGAATGGTTTTTGCGATAGCGCTCCGGTAGCAGCCGGTCGATCGAGGTGCCGATCAGCTCCTCCGGCGCATAGCCAAACAGTTGCCGGATCTGCCGGTTGGCCAGCAGGATGGTGCCCTGCGCGTTGACCAGCAGCATGCCGTTCGGGCTGATTTCGAACAGGTCGCGCTGGCGTTGTTCGCCCTGGCGCAGCCGATCGACCAGCTGGCGTGCGCGTGCCTCGATCCGCTTGCGCCGGCTGGTGAACGAGCGCATCAGTGTAAACAGCAGTGCGTCGGTCAGCAGGCCGAACGCCGCGATCATCAGCGGCTCCCGACTGCGCACAGCCTGCTCGAATGCCGGTGTGCCGGCGTAACGCACGGTCCAGGTCCGGCCGGGCAAGCGCAGCGTCTGCTGTTGCAGATAACGCGGCTGCGCAGATCCGGCGGCAGTCAGGTCGTGCGTTTGATACAGCAGCGACTCGGCGCTGGCAGTGTCGCCATCGTAGAGCGCGTAGTCGATTTGCAGGTGCCTGTCCCGGGTTATGCCGGACAGCATGTCTTTGACGCGGAACGTGCCATAGACAAAACCGCGCAACTGGGCACGCCGCTCCTCGATACTATTGAGCTGCTGATTGCGCCGGTAGACCGGAAAGTACATCAGGAACCCCGGCTGTGCCTCCTTGCCACCTTCCTGCATCAGTCCGACTTTGCCCGAAAGCGCGCTGCGCCCGATTTGGGCCGCATTTTCCATCGCCAGCCGGCGCGTCGGTTCCGAGCACATGTCGTAGCCGAAGGTGCGGTCACTGCGCCGGCTGTATGGCTCCAGATAGGTGACTGCACAGTAGCGCTCGCGGTTTCCTGCCGGATGGACAGTGAACTCGGGCAAGCCGTCGGCACGCATGCGCTGCTCGTAAGCGCTCTTGTCACCAGCGCCGAATACGGCGGCATAGCCGATTCCCTGGATGCCGGAAAAACGTTCGTCCAGCCGCAACGAATTGATGAACTGGCTCCATTCGGTGCGCGATACCTGATCGTGTGCGGCGAATTGCCCGCCAACACTGCGTAGCAACAGCCGGTAGTCGTCGATACCGCCAAGAATCAGTTGCTGCAGCTTTTCGGTTTCCGTATTGAAACGTTCGTTGGCAATGCGTGCGTCGGTGCGTTCCGAGTGCCACCAGACTGCGCCGGTCAGCGCCAGACTGCCGGCCAGTACAATCCAGGCCGACCAGTCGCTCTGCAGCGCATTCAACAGCGCTTGGCCCGGCGCTGGCCGCTTGGACGAAGACGGTTCCGGCGGAAATTCAGACACGTGCAGCCCCGGGGATGAAAGAGTTGGAACGATTGAATGCTGGTGAAAGAGCCGTCTCCGGCTCTATTCTGCCGTGTGCAGCGCCTCGGCGACGACACGGTTGCGTCCGCCGCTTTTGGCCAGATACAGCGCCATGTCGGCAGCGGCAACCAGATTCTGCCCTGCCTCGTCGTCCTGCGGCTGCAGCGACGCCACGCCGACGCTGATGGTGACGATCCCGCCCTCGGGTGCGCCACGATGCGGCAGCGCCAGATTGCGTATTTTCTGACACAGCATTGCGCCGAATTTGTACGCCGCACCCAGCGCGGTTGCCGGCAGGATGACGGCGAACTCCTCGCCGCCGTAGCGAGCGGCGATTTCTCCCGGGCGCCGTGCGCAATCGTGGATGGTCTGCGCTACCTGGCGCAGGCAGGCGTCGCCCTCCTGATGGCCGTACAGATCGTTGTACTGCTTGAAGCGGTCGACATCGATCATCGCCAGCGCCAGCGGTACGCCATAACGCCGATGGCGGCGGCATTCTTCGTCCAGCTTGACATCGAAGATGCGCCGGTTGGCAATGCCGGTCAGCCCGTCCAGATTGGCTTGTTCGCGCAACAGGTCGGTCTGGCGCTTGAGTGTCAGGTGTGTCTTGACCCGCGCGCTGACCACTGGCGGGTTCAGCGGCTTGCTGATGAAATCCACGCCACCGGCCGCCAGCGCCCGCAATTCGTTTTCGGTGCCGGAATGGCCGGTGACGAAAATTATCGGGCTGAGCGCCAGCAACGGATCGGCCTTGAGAATCCGGCAGGTTTCATAGCCATCCATTCCCGGCATTTCCACATCCAGCAGAATCAGGTCCGGCAACTTGTCGCGCGCCATGGCAATCGCAGCCTGGCCGCTGGTGGCGAAGAAGATTTCCCCTTGTTTGTGCAGGATATGGCTGAGCACCCGGATGTTGGTAACCGTGTCATCGACGATCAGAATGCGCGGTTGTGTGCCGGAAGGGGCTGGCTGGTCTGGTTTCATAGTGGGCAGGGTTCCGTTGACTACGGGTATTTACACTATCCGCACCGGTTTGCCGGGCGTTGGTTCAACTATAGGTATTGCCCGGCGAATGCTCAATGCCGTAACCGATAGTTTTGCGCTAAGCACCTGATAGTCATGGACGATTCGGAAAAATACCCGCCCATGCTAGAATCCGCGGGAATTGTTACAGCGTGACGAAGTCCAGCATGA
This sequence comes from uncultured Pseudomonadota bacterium, assembly GCA_937863215.1. Classification (GTDB taxonomy): domain Bacteria; phylum Pseudomonadota; class Gammaproteobacteria; order Burkholderiales; family SCOH01; genus CALMFQ01. The sequence goes on along the minus strand of CALMFQ010000627.1, from coordinate 13,234 downwards.
TCAAACAGCGCACCCTGAAAACCCCGATCAAGGCTAGTGGCGTTGGCCTGCATTGCGGCGATCGCGTTACCCTCAACCTGCGCCCGGCGCCGGTCGATGCCGGCATCGTATTCCGTCGCGTAGACTTGCCCGAAGTGCCGGAATTCAAGGTGGCACCGGATCTGGTCAACGACACCCGCCTGTCATCGACGCTGGTGCAAGACAATGTGCGCGTTGCCACCATCGAGCATCTGATGTCGGCGCTGGCCGGGCTGGGTATCGATAACCTGTATATCGACATCGACGCGCAGGAAACGCCGATCATGGATGGCAGCGCCGCCACGTTCATTTTCCTGCTGCAGCAGGCCGGTATCGTCGAACAGAATGCGCCGAAAAAGTTCGTGCGGGTGAAGAAAACCGTGGAAGTCAGGGACGGTGACAAGTGGGTGAAACTGGAGCCGCATAACGGCTATAAGGTCTCGCTGACCATCGAATTCAGGCATCCGGCGTTCCGTAAGGAGCACCAGACCGTCAGCATCGATTTTGCCAACACCAGCTTCATCAAGGAAATCAGCCGCGCCCGCACTTTCGGTTTCATGCACGAGGTGGAAATGATGCGGGAAATGGGGCTGGGGCGTGGCGGCAGCTTCGACAACGCCATCGTGCTCGACGAGTATCGGGTATTGAACAGCGACGGGCTGCGTTATGAAGACGAATTTGTCCGTCACAAGGTGCTGGACGCCATCGGCGATCTGTACATTCTCGGCTATCCGTTGATTGCGGCATTCTCCGGCTTCAAGTCCGGCCACGCAATGAACAACAGATTGCTGCGCGCCTTGCTGGCAGATCGGCAGGCATGGGAGTGGGTAACGTTCGAGCGCCCGGAGCAGGCCCCGAGCTCGTTCCACCGGTTGCAGCCACTGGCGATCTGAGTTTTTCCCTGCCGGGCGTCAATCGAAGCCGTGGTGACGCACCAGCCGGATCAAGGCTTGCCGGATCGGTGAGTCTTCCATGGCCGCAATCGTGGTCCGCAGATGTTCCAGTGTGGCGCTGCTGATGTGCGCCTGTTTCGGCCGCTTCTGCGGCGGAGCCAGGACTGCGGTCCGGATGCGCAGCTGTGCGACGTTGTTGCCGCTGCGCCGCAGTTTTTCTGCCAGCGTCAGTGTCATCTGCTTCAATTTCGCTGCTACCGCGCCGTTGTCGGCGTACAGCACCCAGCAATCCCCGTCGATACTTACCAGTCGTACCTTGCCGCGCAGCTCCGCCGGCAGCACTGCGCTCAGTGTCCGTTGCTGACCCAGCACGCCGAGCGCGCGGCGAACGCTACTGGCGTCCTGTCCTTTGAAGAAATCCTTGAGATGAGGCACGGGCGGCTTGAAATTCGTCGGTAACGCGCCAAGTTTATGCTGTTTCGCCGCGCCCCGCACGCTTCCGGCCGCGCAAAGCGCAGCTGCATGCAGCGTGGGCGATTGTGTTACCATCTGAAAGTTTTGCCGGAGCCGGTTATGCCAAATGACTAGCCGGTGGCAGGTAAAAATTCCCGGTATGGCGGACCGTCAGGCCGGTTGACCAAAACAAGAGGAGGGCAGTCGCAGTGCGGCTGCCGGCAGATAAGAAGTAATCATGATTACCAATGTCCTGAAAAAGATTTTCGGCAGCCGCAACGACCGGCTGGTCAAGCAGTATCGCCAGACCGTCGCCCGTATCAATGCCCTGGAAGATGCGACCGGCAAGCTTGGCGATGAGCAATTGCAGGCCAAGACGGAAGAGTTCAAGCAGCGCTTCCAGAAAGGCGAAACGCTTGACGATCTGCTGGTGGAGGCATTCGCCGTGTGCCGCGAGGCATCGAAACGGGTGTTGAAAATGCGCCACTTCGATGTGCAGATGATCGGCGGCATGGTGCTGCATTACGGCAAGATCGCCGAAATGCGTACCGGCGAGGGCAAGACGCTGGTGGCGACGCTGCCGGTGTACCTGAATGCGCTGGCCGGCAAGGGTGTGCACGTGATTACCGTCAACGACTATCTGGCGCGCCGCGACGCCGAGTGGATGGCACGTCTGTACAACTTCCTCGGCCTGTCGGTCGGCATCAATCTGAGCCAGATGGAGCACGACGACAAACAGGTCGCCTACGCTGCCGACATTACCTATGGCACCAACAACGAATTCGGTTTCGACTATCTGCGCGACAACATGGTGTATTCGCCGGCCGAGCGGGTGCAGCGTCCGCTGAATTTCGCCGTGGTCGATGAGGTGGATTCGATTCTGATCGACGAAGCGCGTACGCCGCTGATCATTTCCGGTCAGGCGGACGACAATACCGATCTGTACTACCGCATGAACGACGTGGCGCCACAGCTGACGCGCCAGCAAACCGAAGAAGGCGAAGGCGACTTCTGGGTCGATGAAAAAGCACACCAGGTGATGCTGTCGGAAGCCGGGCACGAGCATGCCGAGCAGGTTCTGGTGCAGGCCGGCTTGCTGGCCGAGGGCGACAGCCTGTATTCGGCGGTCAACATCAGCCTGATGCATCATCTGTATGCCGCCTTGCGTGCGCACTCGCTGTTCCACAAGGATCAGCATTACGTGGTGCAGGACGATGAAATCATCATTGTCGACGAATTCACCGGGCGCCTGATGCCGGGCCGCCGCTGGTCGGACGGCCTGCATCAGGCGGTCGAAGCCAAGGAAGGTGTGGCGATCCAGAAAGAGAGCCAGACGCTGGCCTCGATTACGTTCCAGAACTACTTCCGCATGTATGCCAAGCTGGCCGGCATGACCGGTACGGCCGACACCGAAGCTTACGAATTCCAGCAGATTTACGGCCTGGAAACCGTGGTGATTCCGACGCATCGTCCGATTGCACGTAAAGACACGCTGGATCAGGTGTACCGCTCGAATCCGGAAAAATTCAAGGCGGTGATCCTCGATATCAAGGAGTGCCAGAAGCGTGGCCAGCCGGTGCTGGTGGGTACGACCTCAATCGAGGCCTCGGAACTGCTGTCCAGCCTGCTGAATGCAGAAAAACTCAATCATCAGGTGCTGAATGCCAAACAGCACGAACGCGAAGCGCTGATCGTTGCCGAGGCGGGCCGTCCAGGCATGATCACCATTGCCACCAATATGGCCGGCCGCGGTACCGACATTGTGCTTGGCGGCAATCTGGAAAAACAGGTCGCTTTTACCGAGCAGGACGACAAGCTCAGCGATGCTGAAAAGCAGGCACGCATTGCCCAATTGAAGGGCGAATGGCAGCAGTTGCACGATCAGGTGCTGGCTGCGGGCGGCCTGCACATCATCGGCACCGAACGCCACGAATCGCGCCGTATCGACAACCAGCTGCGCGGTCGTGCCGGCCGCCAGGGCGACCCGGGCTCAAGCCGCTTCTTCCTGTCGCTGGAAGATCCGTTGCTGCGAATTTTTGCCGGCGACCGCGTTGCCGCGATCATGGATCGGCTGAAAATGCCGGAAGGCGAGGCAATCGAGCATACCTGGGTGACGCGTGCAATCGAAAACGCGCAACGCAAGGTGGAAGGCCGCAACTTCGATATCCGCAAACAACTGCTGGAATATGACGATGTTGCCAACGACCAGCGCAAGGTGATTTACACCCAGCGTAACGAGTTGCTGGAGGCCGAAGATATCGGCGAAACCATTCAGGCCATGCGCGAAGGTGTGCTGCAGAATATTTTCGAAACCTACGTTCCGCCGCAGAGCATCGAAGAGCAATGGGATGTCGCAGCGCTGGAAAAGGCTCTGCTTGCCGATCTGCAACTGGCGCTGCCGTTACAGGAATGGCTTGCCGCCGACTCCAATCTCGATGCGGATACGCTGCTCGATCGCGTGATCGATGAAGCGAAAAAGCTCTACGACGCCAAGGTTGAGTTGGTCGGTGCAGAAAACATGCACCAGTTCGAACGCGCGGTGATGCTGCAGAATCTCGATACCCAATGGCGCGAACATCTGGCGTCGCTCGATCACCTGCGTCAGGGTATTCATCTGCGCGGTTACGCCCAGAAAAACCCGAAACAGGAATACAAGCGCGAGGCGTTCGACCTGTTTGCCGCAATGCTGGAACGCATCAAGCACGACGTGACGCAGATTGTGATGACGGTGCAGATCCGTGGCCAGGAAGACATCGACGCGGTCGAAGAAGCCAACCACGCGCCGGAGCATGTCAGCTACCAGCATGCCGAGTTCAACGCGCCGATCGACTCCGATGCCTCACCGGAAGAAATCGCCGCCGCCGCCAGCGCACCGCAGGCCGGCAGCAGCGATAACCCCTACGCCGACGCCCATGTCGGTCGCAACGACCCGTGCCCGTGCGGCTCGGGAAAGAAATACAAGCAATGCCACGGCAAGCTGGCGTAAGGCTGCTGAGCGATAAAAAAACCGGAAGCAAGCTTCCGGTTTTTTTATTCCAGTTAGCTGCGAGAGCTCATTGTCGGCAGAGTCCGGCATGTTCCGGAGAAAGCCAAGCCGGCTTCAAGCTGGGGCTTATCCGCTGTTCGGAATGCGCAGTCAGGCAGTCTGAACTGAATCTGTGGAGCGGGCGATGGGAATCGAACCCACGGCTCTAGCTTGGGAAGCTAGGGTATTACCATTATACGACGCCCGCGTGGTGCGCCAGTATATCGGTGTGGCCGGCATCAGGCAACGACGAACGTGAGGAGTGGCGCTGTCGTGGCTGATCGGTTCAGGGTTTGGGGGTGGTGCTTTTTTGCAACGGCGATGGCTGGTATTCGGCTACCAGTGCCTGCAGGGCGGATTTGATTTCGGTTTCGCTCGGGCGCCGCTCCTGGCGCAGCCACTGTGCTACCAGCGTGAGCCATTGTCCGTCGATGGGTGGAATTGCCTTGGCGATGCGTAGTTTGGCGTGCGGGGTCGTCTGTGTAAGTTCGTCGTTGGCAAGCAGTTCTTCGTAGAGCTTCTCGCCGGGGCGTAGTCCGGTGAATTTGATGCCGATCTGGGTTTCGTTGAATCCGGACAGGCGAATCATTTCCCGGGCCAGATCGACGATCTTGACCGGTTTTCCCATGTCCAGCACAAAAATTTCACCGTGCTGGCCCATCAGGCCGGCCTGCAGCACCAGTTGCGCGGCTTCCGATATCGACATGAAGTAGCGAGTGATTTCCGGGTGAGTGACAGTGATCGGGCCGCCGCGCGCGATCTGCTCGCGGAATTTGGGCACGACGCTGCCGTTGCTGCCCAGCACGTTGCCGAAGCGGACGATTACGAATTCGGTATCGTGATGGCCCTGCAGGCTTTGACAGACCAGTTCCGCCATGCGCTTGCTGGCGCCCATGACGTTGGTCGGATTGACCGCCTTGTCGGTCGAAATCAGCACAAATTTGCGTACACCGTATTCCAGGCTTGCCATTGCCAGGCAATAGGTGCCGAGCACGTTGTTCTGTAGCGCTTCCCAGGCGTTGGCCGATTCCATCAATGGCACATGTTTGTAGGCGGCGGCATGAAATACCAGCGACGGCTGATAGCGTGCCATGATTTCGTCCAGTCGCTGCTTGTTGCGTACGTCGCCAACCAGAAAGTCCATCAGTGCTTCCGGGTCCGACTCACCCAGTTCCTGTTCGATGCGGTACAGCGCGTATTCGCTGATCTCCAGCAGTACCAGGCGCTTGGGTTTGAAGCGCAGGATTTGCCGGCACAGCTCGGAGCCGATCGAGCCGCCGGCGCCGCTGATCAACACTGTCTGATCGGTCAGCAGATGTTTGAGACCGGCAATATCCAGTTCGACCGGGTTGCGTCCCAGCAAGTCATCGATTTCGACTTCCTTCAGGGCTGCAATCGCCGTATCCCTGGCAACCAGTTCGTCCAGCGACGGTACCGTGAGCGGCTTGACCCCCGCATTTTCACAAATGCGGATGGCCCGATGCCGTTGCGCCGGCGTCATTGAAGGAATGGCGATGATTGCCGTGCGTACCTTGAGCTGGTTGGCACGGTGCGGCAGGGCGGCAAGGTTGCCGAATACCCGCACGGAATACAGGGTGCGATTGTGTTTGCTGGGGTCGTCGTCCAGCAGGCCGACGATGCGCCATTTCGGGTGGCGCTGAATGTCGCCGATCAGCTTGGCTGCTGCGGTTCCCGCGCCGAGAACGATGACCGGTTCCCGGTCGAGCGTATAGTGGGCCCGGTCTTTCCAGCCGCGGTACAGCGCCCGGCTGCCGCCCATGAAGGCAATCAGCAGCAATGGGTCGAGCAGCACGATGGAGCGTGGAATATTGTCGATGCGGAAGGCAAATATGGTGAGAAACACCACCATCGAAGCAATCACGACGGTAGACACGATGTTGCGCAGGTCGGGCAGGCTGGCGTAGCGCCAGATGCCGCGATACAGGCCGAAGAACCAGAAGAAGGCCGCCTGTACCGGGATTGCCAGCGCCATCCCGGTCCACATGCCGGCCCGGAATCCGGCGGGTATTTCCAGGTTGAAACGCAGCCAGAAAGCTGCGCTCCAGGCCAGGCAGGCTACAGCTACGTCGTGGGCGAATGCCAGGAGCGCAAGGTGATTGATGCGGGCAAATCTGGATTTAAGCTGCTGCGACAAAGCGGTTCCATTGCTTCTGTATGGCCCGGCCTATTATCCAGTATATGCCGGCTAGTGCCAACCATGAAAAAATGACAAAGTCATTTTTTTGCTGCAGGCTGACGGCCAGTCCGCCGCACAGCAGCATCAGTATATAGGCGCAAGTTGCAAGCCTGGTGTGTGACCATCCCATCTGGATCAGCTTCTGATAAGCGTGTTCACGGTGCGGCAGCCAGAATCGTTCTTTGCGCAGTATCCTGGCTAGCAGGGTGCTGCTTGCATCGGCAATGAATGGAGAAAATATCATCAGTGGTAACCAGGCAGGCCAGGCTCCCTGTGCTACGCCATGGGTGCCGATGGTTGCCGCCATCAACCCGAGCAGCGTCGAGCCGGCATCGCCCATGAAAATACGGGCTTTGCCAAAATTGAAGCATAAGAATCCGGCGGCGGCGGCGGCAATGGCCCAGCAGTTCAGCGCCAATTCCGGCGCAGCCGGCCATGCCGCCCAGCCCAGCCAGCCAAAGCCGATCAGGCCCATTCCTCCAGCCAGACCATTGGCGCCGTCCATGAAGTTGTAGAGATTGATCGACCAGATCACGCCAGGCAGCAGCAAGGCAAGCAGGGCGGGGGTATGCAGCTGTGCCGGCAGCCCCTGTACTATCGCAGTGGCGCTACCGAGCTGGATTGCCAGACGCAGCCATGGCGGCAGCGGATACAGGTCGTCCAGCAGTGAAATTCCGGCCAGCAGTACGACCGCAACATTCCAGTTGTGCGGCCAGGCGCTCGACATCGCCTGCAGAACGAGCACGCCGCCAAGAATGCCCAAGCCACCGAGGCGCGGTGTGGGGGATTGGTGGAGTGAGCGGTGGTCGGGGGTGTCGAGCCCGATATGGCGCAGCCAGCGACTGCTGAGTAGCAAATTTACAACAAAGCTGACGCAGAATGCGGCACAGACAGGATAAATATAGGAATAACTTGCGTACATACAAAATAATGAAATAACAACGAAAGCAAAATTATTTACAGTTATTGAGAGTATTCGAATGTAAGAATATTTGATTGTTGATTGTGATTGGGGCGATTTTCGTTGATATGTAAATGGCTTTTGGTACAATGAGACGGAATTTGCATGTCATGAATCTGTCGCTGTCGTGACGCTGCCGCAGTAACGAAGAGACAGGACTGGCTTGGCCTGTGTCGAGCCGAATCTTCAGAAATAAATTACATGCTTCGAATCTTTAATCACTATGTTCCCGTTTCGACAATCGTCTTGCTGCTGGTTGAAGCGCTGACGCTGGTTGTATCCATCTATCTGGTCAATTTCCTGCCATGGCAGCAGCTTGGCGTGGTCGGCATGCAGAGTCTGTTGCCGCCGGTATGGCCGAAGGCACTGTTCGTTGCGTTGGTGATGCTCAGTGTAATGGCCGCCAGCGGTTTGTACCATGCCGAGTTTCGCAATGGTATGTCGGAAATCGGCATTCGTCTGTTGCTGGCGTTCTCGGTCGGTGGCGTGGCGTTGGTGTTGCTGGTCTACTGGCTGGCGTCGATGCTGTTTGGCGCACGTGAAATGCTGTGGTCGCTGGCCACTGCGTTTGTGCTGCTGCTGTTCATTCGCCTGCTGTTCTTTCGCTGGACCAAACTCGGGGTCTTCAAGCCGCGTATTCTGGTGCTGGGCACCGGCAGTCGTGCGGTAAAGGTGGACGAGGTGTCGCAGTCGCGTTTCGGCGGCGGCGTGGAGGTAGTCGGTTACATGTCTTCCAGCCTGTCGCCACATGCCGTTGCTGCGTCGCGGATTCTGCCGGAAGAGGGCAGCCTGCTGGATGCGGTGCAGAAGCACGGCGTCAACGAAATCGTCATCGCCGTGCGCGACCGCCGTGGTGGCAATCTGCCGATTCACGAGCTGCTCAAATGCCGTATGCGCGGCGTGCAGGTAACCGAGCTTTCGTCGTTCTTCGAGCGCGAATGCGGCCAGATCAAGCTGGATTCGCTGAATGCCAGCTGGATGGTGTTCAACGACGGGTTCAATCAGTCGGGCGCGCGCGATGCGATCAAGCGTTTGTTCGATATCGGTGTCAGCCTGATGCTGGTGTTGCTGACGTCGCCGATCATGCTGCTTGCCTGGCTGTTGATCAAGCTGGAAGACGGCGGCCCGGCCTTGTACAGCCAGGAGCGTGTGGGCGAGAACGATCAGGTATTCACCATTTACAAGTTCCGCAGCATGGGTATCGATTCGGAAAAAGACGGCAAGCCGCGCTGGGCCGCGGCCAACGACAGCCGGATTACCCGTGTCGGCAAAGTGATTCGCAAGATTCGTGTCGATGAGCTGCCGCAGGTATTCAATGTCCTGCGCGGCGACATGAGTTTTGTCGGCCCGCGTCCCGAACGGCCGTTCTTCGTGCAAAAGCTGGAGGCGGAAATACCGTATTACGGCGTGCGTCATTGCATGAAACCGGGCATCACCGGGTGGGCGCAGGTTCAGTACGATTACGGCTCTTCGGTCGATGATGCGATCGAGAAGCTGCAATACGATCTGTATTACGTCAAGAATCACTCGCTGTTCCTCGACATACTGATCCTGTTCCAGACGGTGCAGGTAGTATTGTTGGGGAAAGGTGCACGCTGACCCCGGAAGCGCCATGGACGCCAACAGCCTCAGTTACGGTATTGCGGCCGTTGCCTTCGGTCTGCTGGCGCTTTGGCTGTTCGCGCGCCGTTCACCGCTGGTTTCCGGCCGACCGCTTGCCATGGCCTGCACGCTATCGACGTTCTGGGCTGCAGCGTACCTGTTTGCTCCCAAGGGTTTCCCTTACGGCATCGTCGAATTGTTGCGCAACGCTGGCTGGTATTATTTTCTGCTGACCTTGCTGGGCAATCACGGGGGGCGGGCAACGTCGCGGCTGATGCTGTTTGGCTACTGCGGCGCTGCATTGGTATTGCATGTGCTGCTGTGGTTGGGCGTGCTGGGAAATTCCGGCTGGCTGCTGCTGTTTGTCGGCAGTGCGGCGGCACTGGTACAGGCGGTGGTCGGCATGGTGCTGCTTGAGCAGCTGTATCGCAATACCGTGCCGGAGCAGCGCTGGGGCATCAAATTTCTCTGCCTCGGCCTGATCGGATTGTTCGGTTTCGACTTTTACCTGTTTGCGGAAAGCGTGTTGTTCCGCGCGGTCGATTATTCGCTGTTCCAGGCACGTGGCCTGGTCAATGCGCTGGCGGTGCCGCTGATCCTGTTGTCGGTGTCGCGCAATCCGGATTTCGTCCTGCGTTTCTCGATTTCGCGGCGCGCACTGTTTCACTCGGCCAGCCTGCTTGCTGCAGGTGTTTACCTGTTGCTGATGGCCGGTGCCGGCTATTACATCCGCTATTTCGGTGGCGACTGGGGCGGCGTATTCCAGACGGTGTTTCTGTTCGGTGCGGTGCTGATTCTGGTCATCGCTCTATTCTCGGGAACCATGCGCGCTTATGCGCGGGTGTTCCTGAGCAAGCACTTCTTTGCCTACCGCTACGACTATCGCGAAGAATGGCTGCGCTTCACTCGTACCCTGTCGGAAGGCGAGCCGGGCCTGCATCTGCGCGAACACGCGGTACGCGCCATGGCGGCGTTGATCGACAGCCCGGCCGGCGCGCTGTGGCTGCGCGGCGAAAACAGCCGGTTCCAGTGTGTTGCGCACTGGAATATGCACGATGCCAGCGGCGATGAGCCGGCGGACAGTTTTTTTTGCCAGTTCCTCGAACGCAAAGAGTGGGTGATCGATGTCGAAGAATTCGATCGTCTGCCGGAATCCTACGGCGGCTTGCCGGCGTTGCCGGAGTGGCTGCTGGCCTTGTCCGCAGCCCGTTACGTGGTGCCGCTGGTACTGCACGACAAGCTGATCGGCTGGGTGCTGCTGGCGCCGACGCGCGGTAATCTGCAACTCAACTGGGAGGTGAACGATCTGTTGAAAACCGCCGGACGGCAGGCTGCTGGCTATCTGGCGCAGCTGGAGGCGGCGCAGTCGCTGCTGGTTGCTCGGCAGTTTGAATCGTTCAACCGCATGTCGGCATTCGTCATTCACGATCTGAAGAATGTGGTCGCGCAACTGTCGCTGTTGCTGGCCAACGCAGCCCGGCACAAGCACAACCCGGCATTTCAGGAAGACATGCTGGAAACCATCGGCCATGCCATCGACAAGATGAACCGTTTGCTGATGCAATTGCGCAAGGGCGCACAGCCTATCGACAATCCGGATAAAGTGGCGGTGGATGCGTTGTTGCGCAAGGTGCTTGAATCCAAGTCGCTGGCGCGGCCGAAGCCGGCGCTGGTGGCCGAGCCGGCGCCAGTGACGGTGCGCGCCGATGCAGACCGTCTCGAACGGGTGGTCGGCCACCTGGTCCAGAATGCGATCGACGCTTGCCAGGGCGATGGCACAGTACTGCTGGCCTGTTGCCAGCGCGACCAATGGCTGGAAATGGAAATCCGCGACACCGGTTGCGGCATGAGCGAGCAGTTCGTGCGCGAACGCCTGTTCCGGCCATTCGAGTCGACCAAGAACATGGGCATGGGCATCGGAACCTATGAAAGCCGCGAATATATCCGGCAATTGGGCGGCGAAATCATCGTCAGCAGCACGGAAGGCGTGGGGACGACCTTCCTGGTGCGTCTGCCGTTGCCGTCCTCGGCATTGAACGACCAGACCGGAAACATGAGCCTGGAAGAAAGGAAAGTATTGTGACGCAAACCAAGGGCACGCTGCTGGTGGTCGAAGACGATCCGGGGCTGCAAAAGCAGATGCGTTGGAGCTTCGATGGCTACGAGGTGATTGTTGCCGGTGATCGCGAGGCTGCATTGTCGCAGCTGCGCCGGTTCGAGCCACCGGTGGTCACGCTGGATCTGGGCCTGCCGCCGGATGCCGATGGTGCAACCGAAGGCCACGCTACGCTGGAGCAGATACTGGCGCTGGCACCCGATACCAAGGTGATCGTCGTCACCGGCAATCAGGATCGGGAAAATGCCGTGCGCGCCATTGCCAACGGCGCCTACGACTTCTATCTCAAGCCGTTCGATCCGGACACGCTGCAACTGGTGGTGGATCGCGCATTCCGCCTGCACGAGCTGCAGCAGGAAAATCTGCGCCTGCAGATGAAGACCTCGGAGCAGCCAGCGATGGGGATCATTACCCGCGATGCCGGCATGCAGAAGCTGTGTCGCAACGTCGAGAAAATCGCTCCTTCGTCCGCCACCGTCATGCTGCTTGGCGAGTCGGGCACCGGTAAGGAGCTGTTCGCGCGTGGCTTGCATCAATTCAGCCAGCGCGCCGACAAGAAATTCGTTGCCATCAACTGCGCGGCAATTCCGGAAAACCTGCTCGAAAGCGAACTGTTCGGCTATGAAAAAGGCGCTTTTACCGGTGCTGCCAAGCAGACCAAGGGCAAGATCGAATACGCCGATGGCGGCACACTGTTTCTCGACGAGATCGGCGATCTGCCGTTGCCGCTGCAGGCCAAATTGTTACGCTTCCTGCAGGAACGTGTGGTGGAACGGCTTGGTGGGCGCGAGGAGATTCCGGTAGATGTGCGCATCGTCTGTGCAACGCACCAGAATCTGCGCAACCTGATCACCGAAGGCAAATTCCGTGAGGACTTGTTCTACCGACTGTCGGAAATCGTGCTCAATATCCCGCCGCTACGTGCCCGCGATGGCGACGCACTGCTGCTGGCCAACGCGCTGATCAACCGCTTTCGCCAGCAAGAGGGCCGCGGCGCATTGTCGTTCGCACCCGATGCGATTGCCGCAATCGAGCGCCACAGCTGGCCCGGCAACGTGCGGGAGATGGAAAACTGCATGAAGCGGGCGGTGGTGCTGGCGGAAGGCGGGCAGATCACGCTCGACGATCTGGGTCTGCCCGGCGCCGAGAGCGAGCCGGAACCGCTTAATCTGCGTCAGGTGCGGGAAGAGGCCGAACGCAAGGCTATCGTCAAGGCACTGTCGCGTTGCGACAACAATGTTGCCAAGGCGGCCGACGCGCTCGGGGTCAGCCGCCCGACACTGTACGATCTGCTCAATCGCTATGGTTTGAAGTAGGCTGGTGCCGCCAGCGCGGCCGGCCGGATTAAATTCTTGATGGGATGTTGCATGAAAACGAACAACTGGCCTTCCGCCCTGTTACTCAGCCTGATTATCGCTGCCACCCTGCCCGGATGCGGCAGACAGCCTGTTGAAAAGCAGCTGCAGCATGCCCGGGAGTATGTTGCCAAAGGCGAGAAAAAAGCCGCAATCATCGAATTGAAAAACCTGCTTGCCGAGCATCCGGAAAACGCTCAGGCCCGGTTGCTGCTGGGGCAGCTGTATCTGGAAACCGGTGAAGCCGATGCCGCCAGTATCGAACTGAAAAAAGCCGTTGAGCACGGCGCCGACAAAATCGCCACCACCGTTACGCTGGTCAAAGCCCAACTGGCTAGGGGCGAGGCGGCCAAGGCATTGGCGTTGCTCGACCCGAAACAGTTGCCGGAAGCCGCCAGCGCACCGCAATTGATGGTATTGCGGGCACAGGCGCTGGCCGACAGCGGCAAGCCGGACGAGGCGGCGCAGACTTTCCAGGCAGCGCAGCAGCGCGATCCCAAGTTTGCCGATGCCCCGATCGGCCTGGCAAAGCTGGCCTTGCGACAGCAAAAGCCGGATGAGGCAATGAAGGTGCTCGACGCGGTGCTGGCGCAGGCGCCGAACAATGCCGAGGC
>CALMFQ010000626.1 GCA_937863215.1 uncultured Pseudomonadota bacterium | reverse complement strand
GACGAAGCCACCAGCGCGCTCGATTCGGAAGTCGAAGCGGCAATCCAGGGCAGCCTGTACCGGCTGATGCAGGGCAAAACCGTGGTCGCGATTGCCCACCGGCTATCGACCATCGCCGCAATGGACCGACTGGTCGTGCTCGATCAGGGCCGCATCGTTGAAGAAGGCAGCCACGCCGAACTGCTGGCACGCGGCGGGCTGTACGCCCGGCTGTGGGCGCACCAGAGCGGCGGATTTCTCGGCGAAGATGCCGACGAGGCAGAGGCGATTCCCGGCTGATGCGCTGCAGGCCGCGCCAGTAGCGGCCTGCAGGCCGGCTGCGCAGCGCCATGGGCGCGGCCTGTGGCAATGCGGATGATTCTCGCTAGCATCCGATTGTGCTGCGCTTGTTCTGGCTCAAGGAAGACGGCCTGCGGCTCGGGTAAAAATGCGCCCATGTTTGCGCAACGGTTGCGCGACGACTGAATTGAGGATTGACCATGATCGACATGCCCGTTTTCGGCAACAATGTATTCGGCTTCGACGCCCGCGGCGTCGCCAAACGCTTCCGCCACGCCGCCATTTTCGGCGCGCTGGAATCGCTGCAGGACGGCGAAACCATGCGTTTCGTCAACGACCACGATCCGCTGCCGCTGCTGGGCCAGATCCAGCAACGCTACGGCCAGCAGATCGGCATTGCCTATGTGGCGCGTGAGCCGGGCAATATCGTCATCGATTTCACCGTACAGCTGCATGCGCAGCAAGAAGAGCAACAGCCGGCAACCCAGCAACAATCCGGCGGCGGCTGTGGTGGTGGCGGCGGCGGTTGCGGCTGCTCCGGCGGTCATTGATCCAGCGGGCAGGGTGGGTAGAGCGCAGCGATACCCATCGTTCCCTCGCCAGCTGTCGGGTAGCGCTTTGCCCCATCCAACCGACAAACTGCGCTTGTTGCAACGGTGATTGATCCGGGTGGATCAGGCAATGGCAAAGGCCGGGACAACCCCGGCCTTTTTGCTTGCCCGGAACCCATTCAACGGCATGCCGCCCAGGCGTCGATCTGCTTCTGCGCCGCGCGGTAGGTGTTAACGCCGTACTTGTAGGTCTGCAAACCGCCCTGCCGCGCCAGAATGCCGATGAAACCCTGACTCCGATCCCAGAACGGATAGGCGCCATAGGCACCGGGGCTGGAAATGCGCGTTGCCGACGTACAGTTGAAGCTGCTGCTCTGGCATTCGTGCCAGAAGCCGAAGCCATAGTGCCAGTCCTCGTTGATCGATTCGCGAGCCGGCGAATAGGCAATCGTCACCCCGGCGGCGCTGCGGTCCTTGAGAAACTCCTGCATCGATGCCGTATTGAGCAGGCTGCCGGCCTGCAGCGCATTGAGGAACGCCAGGTATTCATTGCCGCTCCAGTGCATGCCACCGGCCAGGCGCGGATTGCTGCCCGACGGCAGATCGTAGGCTGCGGTGGGAAACAGGCCGGTCTGCTGCTGGAATTCGCTGAACAGATCCGACCAGTTGTTCACGCCGCGCGCACGCATTGCCATCAGGCCGGCCACCTGCAGGTGAGTGCTGGCGTAATAGAACTGGCTGCCGGGAACGATGCCGTTGCCGGCGTTGTTGTTACCGATGTTGTAGACGCAGCTGGCAAAATTGAAACTGCCGGAATTCTGGCACAGCGGCTCGCTGGTCAGCCCCGAAGTAAAGCTCAGCAGTTGCGCCAGCGTCATGTTATACAACGGGTCGGAAACGCTGATCGGCCAGCTTGGAATCCAGTCCTGCGGCCGGTCGGAGAGCTTCAGATAACCCTGCTCCACCAGCCGCAGAATGATCACTGCGCTCACCAGCTTGGACGTCGATGCCGATTCGTAGCGCGTATCCGGCGTTGCCGCACCGCGGTTATAGGTATAGCGCCGGCCATCGCTGCGCTGCAGCGACAGCGAGAAATCCACTTCCGATGGAGCCGCCGCCAGCGCGCTGGTCAGCTCGGCTTCGCGCTGCTCCACCGGGCAAGCGCCGCTGCCTGAGCTCCGCCCGCCGGTGCTGCCGGTACTGCCGCTGTTGTTGCCGGACGTTGCAGTCGAGCCGTCGCTGCCGCCCCCGCCATTACAGCCGGCGAGCACGATTGGCAGCAACAGCACACCCCATGCGATTGGTTTCATCGATCATCCCTCCTGCCAGTTTTGGCCGCCATGCATTCCAGCGCTCATTATTGCGGCTGCGTGACAGAGATTTACGACCGGAACCGCAAAACTTGTAAACGTCTGTATCAGGCCGAGAACAAAAAAGGGCCTGACGGCCCTTTATCCATGGATCTGGATCGGCGGGCTCAAACCAGCTCGCCCCACAGATCGTGCTCGTCCGAGTGAGTCACGGTCACGCGCACAATGTCGCCGACCTTGACCTGGATGTCCGGATCGTTGATGTAAACCTGACCGTCGATTTCCGGGGCATCGGCCTTGCTGCGGCCAATGGCACCTTCGTCGTCGATCTCGTCGATCAGCACCTCGATGGTGCGGCCAACCTTGGCAGCCAGCCGGGCCGCGGAGATTTTCTCCTGCGCCGCCATGAAGCGTGCCTTGCGTTGTTCAGCCACATCGGCTGGCACGTGGTCGGCCAGTTCATTGGCAGTAGCGCCTTCAACCGGCGAATAGGTAAAGCAGCCGACACGGTCGAGCTGCGCTTCTGCAATGAAATCCAGCAACTCCTGGAAATCCGCCTCAGTTTCGCCGGGGAAACCGACGATAAAGGTGCTGCGAATGGTCAGATCCGGGCAGATTTCGCGCCATTGCTTGATCCGCGCCAGCACGTTGTCGGCGTTGGCCGGGCGTTTCATCGCTTTCAGCACTTTCTGGCTGGCGTGCTGGAACGGGATATCGAGGTAAGGCAGCACCTTGCCTGCGGCCATCAATGGGATCACTTCATCGACGTGCGGATACGGGTAGACGTAATGCAGCCGTACCCAGGCACCGGTATTGCCGAGCGCCTGCACCAGCTCGGTCATGCGCGTCTTGACCGGCTTGCCATCGTGGAAGCCGGTACGGTATTTGACATCGACGCCATAGGCGCTGGTGTCCTGCGATACCACCAGCAGCTCGCGCACGCCGGATTTGACCAGATTATCGGCTTCGCGCAGCACTTCATGCACCGGGCGGCTGACCAGATCGCCGCGCAGCGACGGGATGATGCAGAAAGTACAGCGATGGTTGCAGCCTTCGGAAATCTTCAGGTAAGCGTAATGCTTGGGCGTCAGCTTGACGCCCTGCGGCGGCACCAGATCGGTGAACGGATCGTGCGGCTTGGGCAGATGCTGGTGCACCGCACTCATCACCTCGGCAGTGGCGTGCGGGCCGGTTACCGCCAGCACTTTCGGATGTACGTCGCGGATCACCTGGCCCTCGGCCTTGGCGCCGAGACAACCGGTAACGATCACCTTGCCGTTTTCCGCCAGCGCCTCGCCAATCGCGTCGAGCGATTCCTGCACCGCCGAATCGATGAAACCACAGGTATTCACCACCACCAGATCGGCATCGTCGTAACTCGGCGAAATCTCGTAGCCCTCGGCGCGCAACTGGGTGAGGATTTGCTCCGAATCGACCAGGGCTTTCGGGCATCCAAGGCTCACGAACCCGACTTTAGGGGTGACATTACTCATGCTTTCGATCCTTCAACCGGCAAAATGAAAGCCCCCAGGCCGAAACCTGGGGGCCACAAACCGCGCATTATACCTAAGCGTCAGTTTTTATTCGGGGTTTTTGCTGTCGTAGCAGACGGAGGTGCATCTGCCGGCTTGCCTTCATCGTCGCCACCGTTCGGATAGCCGGGAAAGCCGAAGCCGCTGAACAGGTTGCGCGCCCGATCCTGCATCTGCTGCTGCATATCGACGAACATATTGGTTGACTGTTCCAGATAGCTGGTGAGCATGCCCTGCATCGCCGGTGCCTGGAACTTGAGAAAATCGCCCCACATATGGGTGTTGGCAATCGGGTTGTCGCCGTAGACGGCCTTGGTCTGTTCCTGCAGGCGCTCCTGCATCTGGGTGAAAATCTGCAGGTTCTTTTCCAGATAGTTGCCCATCAGCCCCTGCATTGCGTGGCCGTAGAAGCGGATGATCTGCGTCAGCACATCGTAGGTGAACATCGGCACGCCGCCCGACTCTTCTTCCAGAATGATCTGCAGCAGCACGCTGCGGGTGATGTCTTCGTGGGTTTTGGCATCGACGATCTGGATGGTGATGTTTTCCAGCACCAGCTTTTTTACGTCATCGAGGGTAATGTAGCAACTGGTTGCCGTGTCGTAGAGACGGCGGTTGGGATACTTCTTGATTACCCTTTTTTCATCAGTCATTTCTGTCTCCGCGCTGCCGGGATATTGTGGTTGTTTCCCTGGCACCTAGTCACCTATGTCAACATGCATCTGCCGCCACGCTGCCGGACCTACGCAAGCCCCGCCCCGTGGCCGCTTATGATACTGGCACATGCGCATAAAAAACAGCGTCGTGTAGCGCCGGTTTGCATCGGGTGCCGGGCCACATCCAGCCACTTTGTGCAACGCACAAATCGCGTTGACAGTGCCAATAGCGTCGATTAGTATTTACTCTAGATTTGTGCAGAGCACAATAAGTTTAACAAACCCGCTCGACAATCTGTACCGTTCGACCATCACCATCATCCACGCACACTGCGATAGGAGTACAGGATCATGTTCAATCTCAGCAATAGTTCGGAACAACTCAGCGAACTGGCCACCAGCCAGATCGAAACAGCAATGCGCATCGCCAAGATCGCGCTCGACGGCAGCGAACGTCTGTTCCGCCTGAATCTGGAAGTGGCAAAACAGACGCTGGAAGACCAGGCGACCAACGCCCAGGCCGTTTCCTCGGTAAAAGACCTGCAAGGCGCGATGACGCTGCGCAACAAGCTGGCCGAATCCGGCGCCGAAGCGGCAATGGCTTACAGCCGCACACTCTACGAAGTTTCGTCGCAAACCCAGGCGGAACTGGCCAAGCTGATCGAAGAACGCATGGCCGTCTTCAACAAGGGCGTGGTCAGCGCCAT
>CALMFQ010000625.1 GCA_937863215.1 uncultured Pseudomonadota bacterium | reverse complement strand
ATCCACCAGGTCAGCCGGTCGTACGGGGCCAAACCGGCCAGCGCCAGCAGCGCTACCAGCAAGACAGAGGCCAGGATCAGCCAGGGGGTACGGTGAACGGGCATCGGTGGCAAACCTCGCAACAGGGTAAGCGGTTAGGGGGGGCGTGAGTATGAGGTGCGCCGCGGATATCGCCGTACCGGCCGCAGCCGCGCCGCTGACGCAAATTCGCATACTATCAGGCTGCAAGCCGCTCTGGTACTGGCTTGCAGGCAAGGCTGCAGGCCGCGCCCAGCTTGGTCTGCAGCGCGGGCGGCATTTAACCGGGCCGCCCCGGTTTTGCGGCGCTCGACCAGCGCTCGGATCATTGCCACGACAATCAGCCCATTGTCGTAGGTCGGACTTCAGTCCGACACGGTGCCGAACGCAAGCGGCTGCGTCGGATTGGCCTGTCTTGTTTCTGCGGCAGCGCGCGCGGGCACTCTTATTTGCCGGTATTGATCAGCGGCGTCACCGTCATCCCGGATGGAACCACAATCGTATTCGAATTGCCCTTTTCGGCAAACTTGAGCAGCGCCTGGTTGGCCTCGTGCTGCAGATATTCGCGCGTCAGCGAGCCGGAGATGATCCGGTTGGCTTCGGCAATGCCGTGTGCCTCGGTGACCTTGATATCTGCTTCTTTCTTGGCGATTTCCGTCTGCACCTGCATCGCTTCGAGCTTCTTCTGATTCGCCACCGCCTGCTGGATCGATTGTTCGATCGATGGATCGGTCTGCACCGAACGAATCACCACGCGCGAAACGACGAATACGCCGTTGTCGGTGCGGTCCAGCTCGGCCTGCATTTTCTTCGCAATGGCCATGCCCAGTTGATCGCGCAACGTGTGGATCACCAGCGAATCGAGCCTGGCGATTTCCTCGTAACAGACATTGCGTGCCACGCGCCACATCAGCTCGTGCGCCGGCATGTAATAGCCATCCGGATGGCGTAGCGACTGCGAGGCGTATTTGGCCGACAGCTCGGCAATGCGGCTTTGATTGGCGCGGTAATAAATCGACACATCCATGTCGCGCAGCGACAGATTGTCTTTCGCTTTCGGCGTCAGATCGGATAGATCGATCACGATGTCCTTGGCGGAAAACTCCTGTACGCTCGAAATAAGCGGCCACTTAAAATAAATGCCGGGTTCGATCTCCTGCCTGGAAATGACTCCCAGCGTGGTGCGGATGCCCACATTGCCGGTCTGGATCGTGCCAGCGCTGGAGAGCAACAAGCCCAATGCGGCTACTGCAATGGCCGGTACGATGGCTTTCTGGATATTCAACATGAATTGACCTTTTGCGGCTGAAAAACTGTCAGTTGCAACCAGATTCAGGGATGTAATAGCCGGGATACGCTACG
>CALMFQ010000624.1 GCA_937863215.1 uncultured Pseudomonadota bacterium | reverse complement strand
GACTGGAGTTCAGACGTCGGTGATGCAATGCAGACTGATGCAGCGGCGCAAGAGGGGGTGAGGCTTCCGCTCCGTTTGGGCGGAAGCCTGCGGTTTATTTTTTCGCGTCGGGCAGAACGATGTTCAATTCCAGTACTTCGTAGTTTTCCTGTTTTTCCAGCGAGACCTTGATATCGTCTTGATTCACCGAGATGTATTTGGAAATGACGGCAATCAGTTCTTCCTTGAGTGCCGGCAGATAGTCCGGCGCATTGCGGCCGCCGCGCTCGTGCGCAAGGATGATTTGCAGGCGTTCTTTGGCGACGGCGGCAGAAGGTGGGCGGCGCCCCAGTAGATAGCTCAGGAACGACATGCTCAACCTCCGAACAGCCGTTTGGTTACCGAGGCGAAGAAATTCGGCTTCTGGTAATCGACGAAACGCATGGGCAATGTGTCTCCCAGGAAGCGTGAGACAAAATCGCGGTAAGCTTCGGCTACATCGCTGCCGTTCATGTGAATGGCCGGTGTGCCGGCGTTGGATGCCTGCAGCACGGTTTCCGATTCCGGGATTACGCCGATCAGCGGGATGCGCAGGATTTCCTGCACGTCTTCCACCGACAGCATTTCCCCTTCGTTAACGCGTTTCGGCGAATAGCGGGTGACCAGCAGATGAGTCTTGACCGGCTCCTTGCCTTCGATGGCGCGGCGGGATTTTGCGTCGAGAATGCCGAGGATGCGGTCCGAATCGCGCACCGAAGAAACTTCCGGATTGGATACCACGATTGCTTCGTCAGCGAAGAACAAGGCCATCAGTGCGCCTTTTTCAATGCCTGCCGGCGAGTCGCACACGATGTAGTCGAATTCCTTGCCCAGCTCTTCCAGTACTTCGGCTACGCCTTCCTGTGTCAGTGCGTCTTTGTCGCGGGTTTGCGACGCGGGCAGAACATACAGATTATCGCAGTGCTTGTCTTTGATCAGCGCCTGTTTCAGTGTCGCTTCCTTGTGGATGACATTGATCAGGTCGTAAACCACGCGTCGTTCGCAGCCCATGATCAGGTCAAGATTGCGCAGGCCGACGTCGAAGTCGATGACGACAGTGCGTTTGCCGCGCAGTGCGAGGCCTGACGAAAAGCTGGCGCTGGTCGTGGTTTTGCCCACGCCGCCCTTGCCGGAAGTGACTACGACAATCTTGGCCACAATAATCCCTTAGCTAATATCGAATACAACTTGTTAAACCGTCAGCTCTGGCTGTCCGGGCCGACGCTCTGTGCGTATTTTCCGGAGTTTTGTCCGGCTGCATTTTTGTCTGTTCAGGTTTGCGCCAACGGTGCAATCAGCAGTTTGTCGCCATCCAGGTAGATTTGCACCGCCTTGCCACGGAATTCGGCGCCCCAATCCTGTTCAAAGGTGCGGTAGACGCCGGCAATCGACACCAGTTCCGCCTCCAGGCTCTGGGTGAAGATGCGTGCCGCGGTGTTGCCGCGTACGCCGGCCAGTGCACGGCCGCGCAACGGCCCGTAGACATGCACACTACCGTCGGCGATAACCTCGGCGCCGGCGCTGACCATGCCCAGTACAACCAGATCGGCACCTGCCGCATAAGCCTGTTGGCCGGTACGGATCGGCTTTTCAACCATCCTGGTCGAATTTGCCGCCGCCGCAGGTTCGGCGCTGGTTGCTGTCTGCGGCTGTTCTGCCGGGGTTGGCGTATTTTTCGATTCGCCGCCGCTGCGCGGCAGGATTGCCAGCCCCGCTGCAGTGGCGCACGCCTGCTGCTCGGGCGAGCCGCCGCGCGCCGCAACCGGAATCAGCTGGTGTTTGCGCAGGATTGCCAGCAGATCGTTCAGTTCAGCAATTTGCGCTACCTGCTCCATGCCGCTCAATTCCAGCAGCACC
>CALMFQ010000623.1 GCA_937863215.1 uncultured Pseudomonadota bacterium | reverse complement strand
TTGACGGTCAGGGGGATCAGATCTGATCCGTCCTGGTTGGGCATCTCGATCACCAGCCAGAGGTCCTCCAGCTCAGAAAAGCCGGCTGTCAGCAGCGAGGCGCGGGCCGGATCCTTCGCCTGGCCGATGATTTCGTACGAGAGATTGACGCCACTCGAATGGGTTACGCCCGTGATCCGAACTGCCGTGTGGAGGAGATCGAGTTTGGTGATGAACCGATTGACCGTGTCACCATTTTGTTCGATGACCCACGGCACCTTCAGGTAGGCCGTATCCTTGAACTGGTAGGTACCGGACTTGACGAACAGGTCCAGAGCCCCACGCTTGATCCCCAGTGCATTCATGCCGCCCCGCATCGATTCCACATCGTCAGACATGACAGCGGAGCACCCAATTGCCTCTGGGAAGTTCTGGCGTATCATCTGCACGGACTGCCCGCGGCTGCCCAGCCCGACCGCATAGGCAGTCTGCCGTGCCTGCTGGGCCATCTGCGGAAGCGTAAGCGTCGGAGCCCCCTGGTAGAAGTCGTAGAGCGCCGATGCGCTCACCAGATTGGTCACAGTACGGTCCAGTGTCGCAGCCAATCCCTGTGTGACTCCAGCGGCTGCCATCTGCCCCAATACCGGGATGTCGACGGCGTAGAGCGCGGAGGCGATCTGCTGGAACACCAGCTGGTTCTGCCCAGGCTGGACGTCCGAACCGACCGGTAGCAATTGCAGCAAGCCCGGATGCGCCAGCCGGATCATGAATACCGAAGTGGTCGTGTCGGTGGCAAAACTGAAGCGAGTGCCCCGATCCAGTTCGATCAGTTCGTCGGAACTGCATACCAACCGGATGGTGCCGCTGGCTTGCTTGATCGCTCGGTCCTGTACCGCCCAATTCTTCAGGAATGCTTCGACGAAGTCGCAATCGTAAATTACGCCTCCGGCTATCTGTTCCGTGTCGAGATCGGAGCGCTGACGTCGCAGAGCCTCCTCTGTACCGGCCAGCATAAATGCCAGCGGATTCAGAATGTAATTTCCGAACACGGAATCCGGACGCATATCCAGATCTGGAAATTTCACAGCCCCGTAGGTAACCAGCCGATCCCGCATGGATTGCAGTTGCGCGTCTGTCAGTTCGCTGGCGGCCGGAAAGTAGGTGTTGATGAGATCGAAGGACATAGATCAGGCGGTGAGTTCGGTACCCACCAGTTTACCCGTAGTGGTCTCGATGACTACATTTGTTTCCATGCGGGCGCGCGTAAGAACGACAGGCGCGATGCGAACACGGCGTATCCGTTCCTCGACTTCCGGGGGCGTGGATTGCTCGACAAATATTTTGGCCTGCGCAGCCGCAAAATTGGACTCGTGAACGGCCTGATTGCGGGAAAATAATTTACCGACCAGGCCGGCGACCAGCAGGCGTGTGCCTCGCTCTGGATAAATCTTGTCGGTACCTGTCGTCGTACCGATGTTGACCAGCACACACTGCACCGTCGTGTCGAAGCCGGTGACCGGAGCCGTAAAATCCAGCCGTGCGCCAGCTTCCTCGAAGACAATCTTGATTCCCTCCATCATTCGACTCCTCCCAGGATGGCGATCCGCCCAGCCTCGTAATGGATGCGCAGTTCATTGTTTGCCGCCAATGCCAGCAGCTGTCCGCGATTCAAATGCCCATACTGGGCGTCCCGGAACAACGCGTAGGCGTGGGCACGCTTCAGCAAAGCCGCCTGATCGGTAGCCTTGGTGGGCTCTGGTTTGATGTCGGCAAAATCCATGTCAGCCCCGCCATATTCCTCTGAAATCAGCGGAATCTGATCGGCGCCGCCAATGGCCCGCGTCAGCGTCGTCATGGCGCGTTCGCGTTCGTCTTTCAGTAATGTCTTGGTCGGAACCATGTCAGATTTCGGAAAGATCCTGCTGTATTTGGTTCAACCGCATGGCCAAGCGGGCTGCCCGGCGGGTGACCTGGGACGGATGCAGCTTCAACCGTTCGCCGATGATGTTCTTGGGTAGTGGCGTCGGATGCTTGCCGCCGTATCCCATCCGCATCTCCAATATCTGACGATCCACGGCATCCGAATCCTTGTACAGGTATGCGAGCGCTTCCTCGTCGTGGGATACAGATGTCGCGCCTCCGCCCTCCCCAAATGCACCCTCGGCGACAATCGGAGTCGAAAAGCTACGGACATGCGCGATCCGTTTCGGCGACAAGTGAACGGCATCCGACAATTCCAGTATATCGGGTTCCCTCCCCTTCTGATCCATGAAATTCATCGTCGCCTTATGGATCTGGAAGGCATCGAGCTGCACCTGCTCCGGCAACCGTATGGCGTTCTGTGATGTGCGCTTCATCCTGCGCAACTGCATCAATTGTTGGGTCACCCACGTCGGCAATGATGCTCCTTTGGATGGGTCGTAGGACTTGATGGCTTTCGCCGCCAGCGTACGGGCTTGAATCTGCAGGTACGGATCGTCTCCGGCTCCAGCCTGCACCAGCGCGTAACTGATTGACGGACGCACCGAATCCACCACTGCGTTCAGCCGGGCATGAGTCGGCTCTGCCTTGTAGGCTTCAAAGGGTGACGGCGGTTCTGCAGTTGGAGGGACGACCACCCCCAACCATGCCAGTAATTGACCAGCCCCGCAAATCAGTTGTGGATGCCGGGATATTTGGTGCGGACGCCTCGCAGTGAACGCACGCGCTGACGCTCGCCTACCAGCATTTGTTGGTACTTGGTCACGATGTCGTCCACGATACAGCCTCGGCAGCGCGAACCCGCTGCCCGCATGGCCTGCTCGTAGGCGCGTTTCAGGGCGGGGAATTCCTCGATGCCGGCGATGAGCGGAAATTGCATCAGCGTGGAAATATGGTGTCGAGCTTCTCCAGATAGGCGCGGATTATTTCACCACTCTCGCAGTCGGCGCATTTTCCGGCCTCGTCTTTTGGGAGTTGCGCCAGATCATGGCGGTATCGCTGCCGTAAGCGTTCGCAGTCGACAAACCAGGGCGGACATGGGCCATTGTCGTTGAGGAAGTGCAGCATTGCCTGCCCACGTGTACTGATCGAAAGAATCTCGGTACCTCCCCCAGGCAGCGGACGGGTGACAGCACCAAGAATACGAGCAGCCGTCTGCACTTGCTGCGCCGGCCCGGCAAACTCGGCAATTGCCGGCGTAGCGATTGCAGGATCTGTTGGTACCCGATCATTACGTCGATATTCGGCAACGATCACTTTGGTCTGCCTTTCTACCTCGAATATCCAAGGCACCAACTCGCCTTCCGCGCTCAGGCGGTAGAACTGTAATCTGGCTATTTCTGGCTCCATGATGTAGTCCCTGGAATTAAACGATGCGCCGTCGTCGACGAACCGAAAGACGCAGCGAAGAAAAAGAGAAGGCGCATCAGTATGGGCCAGTCCTGCGTTCCCAACGCCAGCAATACTATGGCGGTCGCGTAGGACATGTGGAAAGAAATGCAGCGGGAGCAGCCCAGCATGTGGGCGAATTTTGGATACTCCGGCATGAGGGTCTGCAGTCGCCATTTTTCCCAATCTGATCTCGACCATGTCCGCATAGGTTCGCATGCCATCTGATTGGGAAATTGCCACGCCGCATCGGGCCTGTTCAGAACAAGGCGAACCAGCTGCGTCGCCAACACGGGAAGCGTGGATTCGAACCACCAAAAGAGCAGGCATGACACGACCGCGCAATTCAGGAACCAGAGGCACATCACGTTCAGGATATTCATGGCTGGTTACTTAGGACAGGATTGGCCGCTTGCAAGATCTCTCTGACTTTGTAGAGGGTGGTGGCACGCAGGGAATCTCGAACACAGGACGGACACTGGTTGCCTCCAGCCTTCTGCAGATCCTCCTCATACCGTCGGCGCAACTCCTCACAACCCTCGAACCAGCACGGCGTATCCGGATCGAAAAACTGAGCGGACACGTCCTTGGAGCTTTTGGTCGCACGCAGCAATTGGTCACCGGCGGCCGTCACCAGGGCTTTGGTGGCCGCGTGCACTTTGCGCTCCACCGGTATCCACCCGGGAGAAGCTGGCACCAGCTTGTAGTGCGGCACCATGTGATGGCGCACCTCGATATTGGAACCATCCTGCGGACTGATCCGGCTGGTCGTCACGATGGCGAGCCCGCGATTCAGCAGCAGCGATGCATGGAGTACTTCTGGAAAACCAAAATCGATCCTGAATGTTGCCAGGTCGTTGGTGCGCAGCAAATAGGTGGCCTGCTTGCGTACACCCAAATTCGGCGCCAGGCGCAAAAGATGCCGGGCTGAAGGCGGTAGGGCATCTTGTCGTACCTCGACGATGTCGAGCAAAATGCAGGTGGGATCATCGAAGACTGGCATCATCATCCGTATCTCGCCAACGAGCCTCCACTCTACAGTAGGCTGCCCTTCCCGCCGCACAGTCAGACGCCCCGGAGCTTGATGCATGATGCCGCAATAGCCGCCAGGAAATGGTACGAACATACCGTGCGCCTCCGTGACCTTCCCGTCGGGAGCAGTCACTTCCGTCATGCCTTGCTCGATGCAGGCGCGTCCCATGAAATTGCGGTAGCGTGCAAACGTCCCGTCCGGTAGCGACCAGGAGGCCGTTCCTTCCATGTTCAGATCCTGGGGATCAGCGTCGAGCGTCCGCTCCTGTAACTGGCGAACCTGTAATTTACGATCCGGTTGCCCATCCGCCTGACAGATGCGCTCTACGGTCGGTACGGATCCGCGCAGCATCACCATACCATTTCGGACAAACAAAAAAGGCCACTGCATCTTCAAGCCTTAGCACTCACCCCCGTTCGGGCAAGGATATGTTTCGGTGTCGCAGGTCATGTACGGATCCAGAGATCCACCGGCCGGGTCCGACGAAATATCCCCACACTGACAGCACTGGAAAAGATGGAACGAACCAGGGGCCTGCAACCACGATATGCAGCGCTCCTCGGTTCCGAGGATGTAATTCTCGACCTTCACGACACCAGACCAACCAGGTACGTCTCGGATGGAAATGTCAGCATTTATCTGCCCGCACTCTCCGACCTGCCCGACATAGTCCTTCAGCTCCGCCTCCGGC
Organism: uncultured Pseudomonadota bacterium; assembly: GCA_937863215.1. Lineage (GTDB taxonomy): Bacteria > Pseudomonadota > Gammaproteobacteria > Burkholderiales > SCOH01 > CALMFQ01. The sequence goes on along the minus strand of CALMFQ010000623.1, from coordinate 524 downwards.
CATGAGCCGTACCGAACCATGTGGAGGTAAGAGCATGGCGCGTCATCGGCGCTGTAGTCCACCGTCAGATATTCTTCGTCGACATGCGCCACCGTGTCGGCCCGCACGAAGCCTTCCGGATGTTCGATCAGGTGCGTGAGGTTGAATACGTTCTCACCTCTGCGGAACCAATTCTCTGTCGTGATGTAGGTCTGGTATTGCAGCCACCATTTCTTTTTGCAGGCCGGCATCATGTTCGGCACGATGACGTTGTCCAGACCGTACCAACCGAACAGCTGGCGGAATATGGTAGAGTTGAAAGCATAATACCAGGTCAGGCGTGTTTCGTATATGGGACCCGATGCCGTATCGCAGTAGATGAACGGACAGTACGTAGGATCACCAATCCCGGTATCATTTGTGTTCGGATACGAGAGGGTAAATTCAGGACCGGCGCCCGTCGTACCATCCAAGACAATATCGAGGTCAGGCTCAATGGCATTGGCCGCATAGACCGGCCGGGCAAAAAGGGTGGCCGACTGACA
>CALMFQ010000622.1 GCA_937863215.1 uncultured Pseudomonadota bacterium | reverse complement strand
CTCGCCGCAACTCAAGCCCACCGGCGAATTGCGCACTGCGCAGCTGGCAACGCTGCCGTTCCCGCTCACCGGCGCGCAACAGCGGGTGAGCGCCGAAATCGGCGCCGATCTGCAACAGCCGTATCCGATGCAGCGGCTGCTGCAAGGCGATGTCGGCAGCGGCAAGACCATTGTCGCGGCGCTGGCGGCATTGCAGGCAATCGAGGCCGGCTATCAGGCGGCGCTGATGGCGCCGACCGAAATCCTCGCCGAGCAGCATTACCTGAAGCTGGCGGCGTGGCTGGAGCCGCTCGGCATCCGCGTCGGCTGGCTGTCCGGCAGCCTGAAGAAAAAAGCCAAGCAGGAAGCGATTGCCGCGGTGGCTGCGGGTCAAATCCAGCTGGCAATCGGCACCCACGCGCTGTTTCAGGAACACGTGGAATTCGCCCGGCTGGGGCTGGCAATCGTCGATGAACAGCATCGTTTCGGCGTACATCAGCGGCTGGCGCTGCGCAACAAGGGCGGCAATCCGCACCAGCTGATGATGAGCGCGACGCCGATCCCGCGCACGCTGTCGATGAGCTATTACGCCGATCTGGATGTCTCGGTGATCGACGAACTGCCGCCGGGGCGCACGCCGATTGTCACCAAGCTGGTCAACGATGCGCGGCGCGACGAAATCGTCGAACGGGTGCGGCGCAAATGCGCCGAAGGCCGCCAGGCATACTGGGTATGCCCGTTGATCGAAGAATCGGAAGTGCTGCAATTGCAGACCGCGCTCGATACCCACGTGTATCTGGCCGAAGCGCTGCCGGAACTGCAGGTCGGGCTGGTGCACGGGCGCATGAAGGCCGACGAGAAAGCCGCAGTGATGGCGGCATTCAAGGCCAACCAGCTGCAACTGCTGGTGGCAACCACGGTCATCGAAGTCGGCGTCGATGTGCCCAACGCCAGCCTGATGGTGATCGAACACGCCGAACGCATGGGCCTGAGCCAGCTGCACCAGCTGCGCGGCCGCGTCGGCCGCGGCGCAGCGGAAAGCAGCTGCATCCTGCTGTTCAGCACGCCGCTGTCGGATACCGCCAAGGCGCGGCTGAAAATCATTTTCGAACACACCGACGGCTTCGAAATATCCCGTCAGGACTTGCAGCTACGCGGCCCCGGCGAATTTCTCGGCACCCGCCAGTCGGGTGTACCGATGCTGCGTTTTGCCGATCTGGAACGCGACAGCCATCTGCTGGAACAGGCGCGCACCGCCGCCGACGAACTGCTTGCCCACGATCCGGCAACCGCAGACAAGCACCTGCAACGCTGGCTGGGCGGACGCGAACAATTGCTCAA
>CALMFQ010000621.1 GCA_937863215.1 uncultured Pseudomonadota bacterium | reverse complement strand
TCCAGCTTGCGCCGGCACGCGGCGGCCCAGGGCGGCAAGATTGAAGACGAAGCGCGGCGCCTGTTGCAGCGGCTGGATATCGGCCCGGCGCTGCAGCGGCGCATTGCGACCGAGCTGTCGGTAGGCCAGCAGCAGCGGGTGGCGGCGGCGCGTGCGCTGATCGGTGCGCCGGCGCTGGTGATTGCCGATGAGCCGACATCGGCGCTGGATAGCGAACGCCAGCAAGGTTTCATCGATCTGCTGCTGCAGCAATGCGCCGCCAGCAACGCGGCACTGCTGTTCGTCAGCCACGATCTGCGCCTGGCAGGGCATTTCGGCCAATGCTTGGCGCTGCAGGATATCAACCGCGCCGCACACGAGGAGGCCTGATGCACTGGCTGGCGATTCTGCTGCGTTCGGCGTGGAACCGGCGCCTGACTCTGGGTCTGGCGGTATTGTCGATTGCGCTGTCGGTATTGCTGCTGCTCGGTGTCGAGCGCTTGCAGCAGGCGGCGCGCGATTCTTTTACCCAGTCGGTATCCGGCACCGATCTAGTGGTCGGGCCGCGTGCCAGCCCGGTGCAACTGCTGCTGTACGCGGTGTTCCGCCTCGGCGAGCCGACCGACGACATGAGCTGGAACAGCTATCGGCAGCTGGCACAGCATCCGGCGGTGGCGTGGACGATTCCGCTGGTATTGGGCGATTCGCATCACGGCTTTGCCGTACTCGGCACCGACGACAACTATTTCCGCCATTTCCGTTATGGTGACAAGCAGCAGCTGGCGTTCGCCGCCGGCCAGCCGTTCAACGCCATCTTCGATGCGGTGATCGGCGCCGAAGTCGCCAGCAGCCTTGGCTACCAGCTCGGCGACAAGATCGTGCTCAGTCACGGCAGCGGCCATGTCGAGCTGCACGAGCACGACGACAAGCCGTTCCGCGTGGTCGGCATCCTGCGCCGCACCGGCACGCCGGTCGATCGCAGCGTGCATGTCGGGCTGGCGGCAATCGAGGCGATCCATCTCGACTGGCAGGGCGGCGCGCCGTTGCCGGGATTCTCGATTCCGGCGCAATACGTGCAGAAATTCAATCTGACGCCGAAACATCTGACCGCCGCGCTGGTCGGACTGAAAAATCGTGGCGGCGTATTCCGCATGCAACGTTTCGTCAACGGTTATCGTGACGAGGCACTCAGCGCGGTGCTGCCGGGCGTGGCGCTGGATCAGCTGTGGCAGTTGCTGGCGACGGCGGAAAACGTGCTGCGGGCGATTTCGCTGCTGGTGCTGGTTACCGGCTGCTGCGGCATGATCGCGGTGCTGCTGGCAAGCCTGAACGAGCGGCGGCGCGAGCTGGCGATTCTGCGCTCGGTCGGTGCCGGTGCCGGCACGCTGCTGAGCCTGCTGCTGGCCGAAGGTGCGCTGGTGATGCTGGCCGGCTGCGTGCTTGGCGTGGTCTGCCTGTGGGCGCTGAGCCTGGGGGCAGGGCCGCAGATCGCGGCGCGCTTTGGTATCCTGTTGCCCGGCACGCCGCTGACGCTGGCCGAGGTGCGCTGGCTGGGCTGGGTGATCGCCGGCGGCGCCGCTGCCAGTCTGCTGCCCGGCTGGCGCGCCTATCGCCTGTCGCTGGCCGATGGCCTGACGCCGCGAGTCTAGCCCGACCGACTACCGCCGCGCAATTTGCCGAACGCACCGTTGGCTAAACTTGTATGTCTCTTGTATCGGGAAAATCATGCAATACCGCTTGTTGTTGCCGCTTTGTTTAGCCCTGGCCATTACCGCACCGTTGCAGGCGGCGGAAAAAAACTCAGCCAAATACAAGCTGGGCGAGAAACTGCCGGTTGCCAAAGCCGTACCGGCGCCAGCCTACAGTGACATCGGCTGGGAGGCGCTGATCCCCAAAGGCTGGGATCCGGCCGCCGCATTCAAGAACATCAAGCTCGACCGGTTGCAGGATGGCGATCCGCGCGCCACCGAGGCGCTGGATAAATTGCGCGAAATCTGGGACAGCGCGCCGGCCGAGCCATCGCTCAATGGCAAGAAGGTGCGCATTTCCGGCTTTGCCGTGCCGATCGAGGAAAATCAGGGCAGCATCAGCGAACTGCTGCTGGTACCGTATTTCGGCGCCTGTGTGCACTCGCCGCCACCGCCGGCCAACCAGATCGTCCACGTGATCGCCAGGCCGCCGGTAAAAGGCTTCAAGATCATGGACCCGATCACCGTCAGCGGCACACTGCAGCTGGAGCGCTCGGATGTCGATGTGGCGATGGGCATGGGCAAATCCGGCTACAAGCTGCAGGCGGATACGCTGAAGCCGTATCAGCCCGCCCCGGCAAACTGACATTTATCAAGGTGCGGTATGCCTCTGCCGGCTAGACTGCAGCCCATGCGATCGATTCTTGTTTGGTTTTCTTCCTTGCTCGCCGCGCCAGCCATGGCGGCGCAGCTGCATGTGGCTCCGGGCGAGCCGCTGGCCGATGCGGTCAGGCGCGCGGCGCCGGGCGACGAGATCATTGTCGAACGCGGCCATTACCCGGCCAACCTGCTGATCGACAAGCCGCTGACGCTCACCGGCCGCAACCGTCCGACCATCGATGGCGGCAATCAGGGCGACGTGATCCGCATTACCGCGCCGGATGTGACGGTGCAGGGCTTTATCATCGCCAATTCCGGCGGCGATCTGGAAAAACAGAATGCCGGCGTGTACGTGTTCCCCGGCGCACACCGCGCGGTGGTGCGCAACAACGACATCAGCTATTCGCTGTTCGGGCTGTGGGTGGAAAAATCCAACAATGTGCGGGTGGAAAACAACCTGATCACCGGCAAGCGCGATTACCTGTCGTCGCAGCGCGGCAACGGCATCCAGATCTACAACACCGACGGCGCACAGATCGTCGGCAACCGCATCAGCTTCAGCCGCGATGCGATCTACGTCGATGTCAGCCACCATGCGCTGTTCCGCAGCAACCGTATGCACCACTCGCGCTACGGCACGCATTACATGAATTCCTATCACAACATCTGGGAATACAACGAAACCTATCTCAACCGCGGCGGTCTGGCGCTGATGGAAGTGCGCGACCAGATCGTGCGCTACAACATCGCCTGGGGCAATTCCGACCACGGCATCATGTTGCGCACCATCGAGGGCGCCACGGTCGAGCACAATATCGTCGCCGGCAACAGCCGTGGCTTTTTCATCTACGACGCCGAATACAACACCCTGCGCGGCAATCTGGTGATCGGCAACAACGTCGGCGTACACCTGTGGGCCGGCTCGACGCGCAACGATGTCGATGGCAACGATTTCATCGCCAACCGCGACCAGATCCGCTATGTCGCCAGCAAGGATGAGCCGTGGGGCGTCAAACAGGGTAACTACTGGAGCAACTACATGGGCTGGGATCGCGACGGCAATGGCGTCGGCGATGTGCCCTACGAAGCCGCCGACGTGGTCGACCGGTTGATTTGGCGCCATCCGTTCGTCAAATTGCTGCTCAACAGCCCGGCGATCTCGACGCTGCGCATGGTGGCGCGCCAGTTCCCGCTGTTGCGCGCGCCGTCGGTGGTCGATGCCCGACCGGCGATGCATCCTTACCATTCAGACTGGAGCAAATGGCTTGGCCGACGCTTTGATACAAATTGACCGGGTGTGCAAACAGTTCGGCGAGCTGGTTGCCGTCGATCAGGTCAGCCTCGACATCCCGCGTGGCGTGCTGTTCGGCCTGATCGGCCACAATGGCGCCGGCAAGAGCACGCTGTTCAAGATGATGCTCGGCCTGTTGCCGGTCAGCAGCGGCGAGATCCGCATCGACGGCCAGACCATCAGCGGCAGCGGTTTCCGCGAAGTGCGGCGCAAGGTCGGTTATCTGCCGGAAAACGTGGTGCTGTACGACAACCTCAGCGG
>CALMFQ010000620.1 GCA_937863215.1 uncultured Pseudomonadota bacterium | reverse complement strand
GCGCGGTGCAATACGACGCGATCTGGTGGCTGGCGGTGTTGCCGCTAGTGATCCGTTTTGCCTTCCTGTGGGCGCTGGTGCTGCTGACCTATCTGCTGCCGCCGGCGGAAATTTATTCCAATCTGTGGCACGGCACGCTGACACGCAACCAGACAATTTTCCTCTCCGCCGGCAGCATTGCGCTGTTTGTCGAATTCATGTTCGCGCGCCATCTGTTCTGCCGCTACGCCTGCGCCATCGGCCTGTTTCAGAGCCTGGCGTGGATGGGCAACAACAAGGCGATGGTGGTCGGTTTCGAACGCAACCGTGCCAGCGATTGCGCCAGTTGTTATTCGGCCTGCGATCACGTGTGCCCGATGCGGCTCAAGCCGCGCAACGTCAAGCGCATGATGTTCGCCTGCGTGCAGTGCGGCCAGTGCCTCGATGCCTGCAGCCACACCCAGTCGGACAACCCGCAAGGCCCGCTGCTGCAATGGGTGCATCAGGCAACGGCAGAGTCCGAAGCGGCATTCGATGCCAAGGCTGCGCGTATCATCCCGATCAAGAGCCTATCCCGGTAGGCTCCAAACTTGCCAGCTTGCATTCAGGCGGTGCTCGCGATCCTCATGTACTCCAGTACATTCCGGTCGCTGTGCTCCGGCCGCCTGCAATCTGATCTGCGTTATGAGCCCACCGGGATGGGCTCTAGGCTGGAAAAATAGGCATGGAAGAATTCGTTGGCGAATTGTGGGACCGTTTCATCCGTGGTGCCGCGCATCGCGGCTATCCCAAGGCGCGGGTGCAACTGGCGGAAATGCAGCGCATCGCACCGGTGTTCTTTCGTGCGCTGGGCGGCGACCCCGGCATCAATGTCACCTCCGGCAGCGCCAGCGAACACGGGGCGCGGCGCAACTGGCTGCAGCGCGTTGCCGGTACTGGCGAGAAGGCCGAGCTGACCTGGAGCGACAGCGCCAGCCTGTACCTGCCGACCGAGCTGGACGTATTCCCCGAGCGGGCGCTGAATCGCGACCTGTATCTGTGGCTGATTGCGCTGGCGGCGCACGATGTCGCGCCGGAGTTGCCGTGGTTGCAGCGCAACCAGCAGGCGACGCTGGCCACGCTGGCCGCCCTGCCTGGTCTGGCGGGCCGCTATCGGGCGCTGGTCGATGCCTTGCTGCCGTTGCGCGGTGATGCGGCGACGTTGCTGCCGGCGGAAAAAGCGGCGGAATTGACCATCCGCGAGGCCTTGCTCGATCCGGCGACGCCGCGTGACTTGCCGGCGGCACCGAAAGCAGCGCAGCCGGTACCGTTGTGGCTGCATCCGAATCCGCCGGCCGCCGCCGGTGCCCGTGCGCGCAGCGATGCCGATCCTGCCGCTGCCGAAGGCGGTGTACACAAGCCGGCCGATCAACGCAAGCGCAAGGCCGAAGCCACCGACATGCCCAATGGCAAGGATGGCTTCATGCTGCGTTTTCGCGCCGAAAGCCTGTTTTCCTGGGCCGAATTCGTCAAGGTCAACCGTCCGACCGAAGACGACGACAACCCCGATGCCGCCGATGCCGCCAACGACCTCGATCATCTGACCGTCGCCCGCGATGGCAAGACCAGCGCCAGCCGCGTGCGTTTCGACCTGGATCTGCCGGCCGAGGCCGACGACGACGTAGTGCTGGCGGATGGCATACTGTTGCCGGAGTGGCATTACAAGAAGCAGTTGTTGCAGCCGGATCATTGCCGCATCCAGACCTTGCTGGCGCGCGATGCCGAACCCGTGCCGCTGCCGCAGCCGCTGGCGCGTTCGGCACGTATCCTGCGGCGCCAGTTTCAGGCGCTGACACCGCAACGCACCCGGCTGCACAGCCAGTACAGTGGCAGCGATCTGGATCTGGATGCCTTGCTGCGCTTTACCGCCGACCGTGCCTGCGGCGCGCCGGTGAGCGAGCCGGGGCTGTATCTCGACTGGCGCAATCATCAGCGCGATCTGGCCTGTCTGTTGCTGGCCG
>CALMFQ010000619.1 GCA_937863215.1 uncultured Pseudomonadota bacterium | reverse complement strand
GGCAAGCCACGGTGCAGCAGGCGCTGGCGGACGTCAACGCCAAGGCCGAAACCATCGCTACCCGCAAGGCGTCGCAAAACGCCATCGGTGCGCTGGCGCCGGCGCTGCCGGAACTGCTCGGCGGCTCGGCCGACCTGGCCGGCTCCAATCTGACGCTGTGGAAAGGCGCCAAAGGCGTCAGCCGCGCCGATGGCGGCAATTACCTGTATTACGGCGTGCGCGAATTCGGCATGGCGGCGATCATGAACGGCCTGTGCCTGCACGGCGGCTTCAAGCCCTACGGCGGCACATTCCTGATGTTCTCCGAATATGCCCGCAATGCGTTGCGCATGGCGGCGCTGATGCAAGTGGCGCCGGTTTACGTATTCACCCACGATTCGATCGGCCTCGGCGAAGACGGCCCGACCCACCAGCCGGTGGAACAGACCGCCACGCTGCGCATGATTCCGAACATGGATGTATGGCGTCCGTGCGACACCGCTGAGACACTGGTGGCATGGGCAGAATCGATCCAGCGCAAAACCGGCCCGTCGAGCCTGATCCTCAGCCGCCAGAACCTGCCGTTCCTGAGCCGAAGCAACGAACAATTGGCTGCGATTGCCAAAGGCGGTTATGTCTTGCGCGAATCGCCAAACGGCAAGCTCGATCTGATCCTGCTGGCTACCGGCTCGGAAATCGATCTGGCGCTGAAGGCGCAGGCGGCGCTGGCCGAGCAGGGAATCGGTGCACGCGTGGTATCGCTGCCGTCGACCAATGTATTCGATCGCCAGGATGCCGCCTATCGCGCCTCGGTGCTGCCGAAAGGCGTAGCGCGTGTAGCGATCGAAGCCGGTGTGTCGGACTTCTGGCGCAAATACGTCGGCCTGGAAGGCGGCGTGATCGGCATCGACCGCTTCGGCGAATCGGCACCGGCCGGCGAGCTGTTCCGCGAGTTCGGTTTCACCACTGAGAACATCGTCAACACAGCCAAGACTGTGTTGAACAACCAATAAAAATCATACGAAATAACTGAATCAACAAGTCAATCAGGAGATTTTTGACATGGCAATCCGCATCGCTATCAACGGCTACGGCCGTATTGGTCGCAACGTGCTGCGCGCGATTTTCGAAATGAATCGCACCAGCGAATTCAAGGTGGTGGCAGTCAACGCATCCGGCGATCTGGCGACCAACGCCCACCTGACCAAATTCGACACCGTACATGGCCGTTTCAACGCCGATGTGAAAGCCGACGTCGAAGGCGGCTGGCTGCGCGTCAACGACACCAACATCAAGTTCTTCTCCACCCGCAACCCGGCCGAGCTGCCGTGGGGCGATCTGGGCATCGACATCGTGCTGGAATGCACCGGCTCGTTCGTCAGCAAGGCCAAATGCCAGGCCCACCTGGACGCTGGGGCGAAAAAAGTACTGATTTCGGCACCGGGCGACAAGGATGTCGATGCCACCGTGGTTTACGGCGTCAACCATCACCTGCTGCGCAGCGACATGACTGTGGTATCGAACGCATCGTGCACCACCAATTGCCTGGCACCGGTTGCCAAGGTATTGCATGAGCAGGTTGGTATCGTTAAAGGCCTGATGACCACTATCCACGCCTACACCAACGATCAGGTACTGACCGACGTGCGCCACAAGGACCTGCGCCGCGCCCGTTCCGCTACCCAGTCGATGATTCCGACCAAAACCGGTGCCGCTGCAGCGGTTGGTCTGGTGTTGCCGGAGCTGAACGGCAAGCTGGATGGTTTCGCCGTGCGCGTACCGACCATCAACGTGTCGATGGTCGATCTGTCGATCATGACTGCGCGCAATACCAGCAAGGACGAAATCAACGCGATCATGCGCGATGCCGCCAACGGCCCGCTGAAAGGCATCCTCGGCTACAACGACCTGCCGCTGGTGTCGATCGACTTCAACCACACCAGCGAAGCGTCGATTTTCGATTCGACCCTGACCAAGGTGATGGACGGCAACATGGTCAAAGTATCGGCATGGTACGACAACGAGTGGGGCTTCTCCTGCCAGATGCTGCATACAGCCAAGGCAATGATGGAAGCGTAAGCAACGGTTGATGGGCGACGGTAGAGTCGCCCTTTTTCTGTCTTGGTCATCTGTTTGCGGCTTTATCCGGAGTTCTCCATGAAATTCAACAAAATGACTGCGCTTGACCTGACCGGCAAGCGTGTACTGATCCGTGTCGATATGAACGTGCCGGTGAAGAACGGCGTAATCGGCGACGACACCCGCATCCGCGCCTCGCTGCCATCGATCGAACACTGCCTGCAACAGGGCGCGGCAGTCATCCTGATGACTCACCTCGGCCGCCCGACCGAAGGGCAGCTGAATGCCGAAGACACGCTGACACCGGTTGCCGCACGTCTGTCCGAACTGCTGGGCAAGGCCGTGCCGCTTGTTGCAGACTGGCAGCAAAACGGAGTCACGGTTGCCGGCGGAGAAGTGGTAATGCTGGAAAACGTGCGCTGCAACGTCGGCGAGAAAAAGAACAAGGACGAGCTGGGCCAGGCTTACGCCAAGTTGTGCGATGTGTTCGTCAACGATGCATTCGGCACCGCACACCGCGCCGAAGCCTCGACCCACGCCGTAGCCAAATTCGCCCCGCTAGCCTGCGCCGGCATTCTGCTGGCGGCCGAGCTGGACGCGCTGGGCAAGGCGCTGGCACAGCCGGCGCGCCCGCTGGTGGCGATTGTTGCCGGCTCCAAGGTATCGACCAAACTGACCATTCTCGAATCGCTGGCCGACAAGGTCGATCAGCTGATCGTCGGCGGCGGTATCGCCAATACTTTCCTGCAGGCCGAAGGCAAACAGATCGGCAAATCACTGGCTGAGCCGGAATTGCTCGACGAGGCGAAAAAGGTGATTGCCAAGCTGCGCGCCCGCGGCGGCGATGTACCGCTGCCGGCCGACGCCGTGTGTGCCAAGGAATTCGCCGCAACCGCAGTCGCCAGCACCAAGGCGATTGGCGACGTGGCGAGCGACGACATGATTCTCGACATCGGCCCGCAAGCGGCGCAACAATTGGCCGACATCATTGCCAAGGCTGGCACCGTCGTCTGGAACGGTCCGGTTGGCGTGTTTGAATTCGACCAGTTTGGCAACGGCACCAAAACACTGGCTGAAGCGATTGCCGCCAGCCCGGCATTTTCGATTGCCGGCGGCGGCGACACGCTGGCAGCGATTGCCAAATACAATATCACCGACAAGATCGGCTACATCTCGACCGGTGGTGGCGCGTTCCTCGAATTCCTCGAAGGCAAGGTTCTGCCGGCAGTCGAAATTCTCGAAGCCCGCGCAGACAGCTAACTTCCCTACAAAATCATTGGAGAAACAACATGGCTCTGGTTTCGATGCGTCAACTGCTGGATCACGCGGCAGAATTCAGCTACGGCCTGCCGGCGTTCAACGTCAATAATCTGGAGCAGATGCGCGCCATCATGGAGGCGGCTGACAAGACCAACAGCCCGGTGATCGTGCAGGCTTCGGCCGGGGCGCGCAAATATGCCGGTGCGCCGTTCCTGCGCCACCTGATTCTGGCGGCAGTGGAAGAGTTTCCGCACATCCCGGTGGTGATGCACCAGGACCACGGCACCAGCCCGGCAATCTGCCAACGCTCGATCCAGCTCGGTTTTAGCTCGGTGATGATGGATGGCTCGCTGGCCGAAGACGGCAAAACCCCGACCGATTACGACTACAACGTCGCCGTCACCAAAAACGTGGTGGCCTTGGCGCATGCCTGTGGCGTATCGGTGGAAGGTGAAATCGGCTGCCTCGGCTCGCTGGAAACCGGCCAGGCTGGCGAAGAAGACGGCGTTGGTGCAGAAGGCATTCTCGACCACAGCCAGCTGTTGACCGACCCGGAAGAAGCGGCACGTTTCGTCAAGGATACCGGCGTGGACGCCTTGGCGATTGCCATCGGCACCAGCCATGGCGCCTACAAATTCACCCGCCCGCCAACCGGCGATATTCTGGCAATCAGCCGCATCAAGGAAATCCATGCACGCATCCCCAACACCCATCTGGTGATGCACGGCTCCAGCAGCGTGCCGCAGGAATGGTTGAAAATCATCAACGAAAATGGTGGCGACATCAAGGAAACCTACGGCGTGCCGGTGGAAGAAATCGTCGAAGCAATCAAATATGGCGTGCGCAAGGTCAATATCGATACCGATCTGCGTCTGGCCTCGACTGGTGCAATCCGCCGCTTCCTCGCCAACAACCGCGCCGAATTCGATCCGCGCAAATACCTGAAAGAAACCGTTACCGCGATGCGCGACATCTGCATCGCCCGTTACGAAGCCTTTGGTACTGCTGGCCAAGCCAGCAAGATCAAGCCGGTATCGCTGGAAAAAATGTCGGACAAATACGCCAAGGGTGAGCTGGCTCAGGTAGTCAACTGATCGGTCCCGGCAGCAAACAAAAACCCCGGTATTCAACCGGGGTTTTTTGTTGGGTACGGGCCGCGCGCCCGCAATCAATGCAGACGCTGTTTCTTGTCGGCCACGAACTGGCTGATATGGCCAAGCAGCTCCTCTTCCTGGTACGGCTTGCCGAGGAACACATTAACGCCCAATTCCTTCGCGTAATTGCGATGTTTCTCCGCGGTGCGCGAGGTGATCATGATGATCGGGATGTTGCGCGTCTTCTCGTCGGCGCGGATATGGCGCGTCAACTCGAAACCATCCATGCGTGGCATTTCGATATCCACCAGCATTACGTCCGGCGTCACATCGATGATCTGCTGCAGTGCATCGACGCCGTCCTTGGCAGTAATCACCTGATAACCTTCGCGCGCCAGCAGGCGGCCGGAAATCTTGCGCACGGTCAGCGAATCGTCGACCACCATCACCACCGGCACCATCGCCAGCCGATCCGCCTGTACCTGCGCCGGGGTCGCGCCAGAGCTGATCGGTACCTGGCTGGCCACTTCGACACGGCCGACCAGCGGCAACGGGTTGAGGATCAGCACGATATCGCCATTACCCAGCACGGTCGCCCCGGCAACACCCGGTACACGCGCCAGTTGCGGGCCGATGTTCTTGACCACGACCTCCTGATTCTTCACCAGATCGTCAACGTGCAATGCGATGCGCTGACTGCCGCTGCGCAACAGCATTACCGTACTGAAGCGCTTGGTTTCCGGCACATGCTCGTAATCGCCCAGCAGGCGCGGCAAGTAGGCGAACGGATAATCGATGCCCATCCAGCTGAGTTTCTTCTGCTCGTAGAGTTTTTCCAGATCGGACAGCTTCAGCTCCTGCACCTGTTCCACCATGACCGATGGAATCGCGTACTTGTGCGGGCCTGCCATCACCAGCACGGTTTGCGTTACCGCAAGCGTCAGTGGCAGATGCAGGGTAAAGGTCGTGCCTTTACCTGCCTGGGTATCCACCTGGATTCGACCGCCGAGATCGCTGATCTCGTTCTTCACCACGTCCATGCCGATACCGCGGCCGGAGAGTTGGGTCACCGTGTCGGCAGTAGAGAAACCCGGCTCGAAAATCAGATACATGACCTGCTCGTCGGTAAGCTTTTCACCTGGCTGCACCAGACCTTTTTCGCTGGCTTTCTGCAGGATCTTCGGCAGGTTCAAACCGGCACCGTCATCCGACAGAGTCAGATTCAGCTCGTTGCCCTCCTGCTTCAGGCTCAGGACGATCTCGCCCACTTCAGACTTGCCCGATACTTCGCGCCTCTCGCGATTTTCCAGACCATGGTCGATCGAGTTGCGCAGCATGTGCTCGAATGGTGCAGTCAGCTTTTCCAGCATCGAACGGTCGATTTCCACCCGGCCGCCGCGAATCTCCAGATTGACCTTCTTGCCGACTTCCTTGCCTGCCTGACGCACGATACGGTACAGACGTTCGGATACGCTGGAGAACGGCACCATGCGGATGCGCATCAGCTCCTGCTGCAAATCCTTGGTCATGCGGCCTTGCGCCAGCAACGCGGCCTCAGTCTCGTCGAGGTTCTTCAGCAGGTTGTGTTGCACCGTGGCCACGTCGTTGACACTCTCCGCCATGAAGCGGGTCAGTTCCTGCAGACGGGTAAAACGGTCAAACTCCAACGGATCGAACTCGTCGTGTTCCTGCTTGATATGCGACAGACGCGACGCCATCTGGCTTTCCGCCTGAATCTCGATCTCGCGTAGCTGGCCGCGCAAGCGCGACACGTTGTCGGTCAAATCCAGCAGCGACTGCTTCAGTGCCAGCATTTCCGCTTCCATGCGCGAGCGGGCGATTGCCACTTCACCGGCCTGATTCACCAGCCGATCGACCAGATCGGCACGCACGCGCAGCGTCGTCTTGGCCAGTTCCGCCTCGCTCGGGCCGCCCAGTGCAGCCGTAGGTTGCGGCACCGCCACCGGCGCCGCACCTGGCGCCGGCACAACTGCAGCGGCCGCAACCGGAGCCGCTTCCGGCTTGCCTTGCAGGATATCCAGCAATTCATTGATGATGTCGAAGCCGGCCTCGAATTCATCGAAGTGCTCGGCGCCCGGCAGCACATCGCCAAGCGCAATCACTTGCGCCTCAAGGTTGTGTGTCGCTTCACCCAACCGCATCGCACCGGTCATGCGCGCGCTACCCTTCAGGGTGTGCAGCAGACGTTGCAACGACTGCGACATACCTTCAGCATCCGGCTGCTGGCGCCAGTCACGTAATGTCTTGCTGATTTTCGGCTGCAGCTCGTTGGCCTCTTCGAGGAACACGTCCAGCAGCTGTGTGTCGATATCGTCCTGTACTGCGAACGCGGCCTCGGCCGTCGAAGCTCCGGCCCCATGCACCGCTGCGTCGCCTGCAGCCGGCTCGGCGTCCTGCGGCGCACCAACCAAGGCGGCCGGCACAGCACTGATCCCGGCCACTTCGGGTGAAATCTGCTGCAGGGTATTGATGATATGCGCCACGCCGATCGGCGCTTCTTCCAGCTCCACTTCTTCCTCTGCAGCCGGTTCGGCAATCACGATCGCCTCTTCACCCACTGCGGCATCGGCCGACACAACCTCGGGCTCTACCTCGATATTGATCAGCTCTGCATCGTCGTCGGCCAGCTCCGGAATGGCAATGACGCCTTCCTCGACCATTTCCAGCTCCAGCTCGTCAAGCTGTGCTTCGGTAAGATCCGGAACGACAGGCGCGAAATCGCTCTCGACAGTCAGCTCAAGCTCCGGCGTTTCGACTACGGCCTCTGTGCCGAAATGTGGCGCGAGCCCGGGTTCGCCCTCTTCCAGCTCAATCGTCAGCTCTTCAACCTCCAGCTCGACCGGCTCGGCAACCAGCGTCGGCGCACGCAGACGTTCGACAATACTGTCCAGTTGACGACACAAAGCCGGAGCCGGGGCCGGTTCCTGCATTGCCTTGATCGACTCGAGGCTCTGCTCCAGCACTGCCACGGCTTCGCGCACCACATCGCAATCTGCAGCGCTGAACAGCTCGGCAGCCTTGCGCTGGCCGGCGATGCACAGCTCCAGCGCATGCCCCAATTCGCCCATGTCGGCAAAACCGGCGGTACGGTAGATACCGCACAACGTATGTGCAGAATGCAGCAGGCTTTCCGAAGCCGGCGCATTCGGTGCGTTTATCAGCGACTCCAGCTCCTGATGCAGCCGGGCCAGACGCTGCTCCGCCTCTTTGGTGAAGATGTCGAACAACACCGGCGAAATGCTTACAGCGCCGATCTGGATATCCTCGCCGCTCGCTCCGGCAACGGCCTCCGGCTCCACGACGGCAATTGGCTCGAGCGCGTCTTCCAGCGACAGCAGCGGCAGTTCTTCCTGCTCCTGTCCGGCAACAGCGGGCAACTCCTCGGCCGCCAGCTCTGCTGCCGGCTCCAGCTCGACGACCTGCGGCAGTTCCAGTTCGGGGATAAGCAACTCCGGTTCGACAACCGTCTCGATTGCGATGGCTTCGGCCGGCAATTCCGGCGCCAGCGCTTGCTCAACTTCCTCAATCAGTGGAGCGGCAATCTCCTCGAATGCCGGCAGCTCCGCGGCAGGCGCCGGCTCAGCCGTAACCTCAGCCTGTGGTGCCGGGGCAGCGGGAGCCAAGACCGGAGGTTCTTCGCCATTCTTCAAGGCTTCTGCCAGCGCAAAGATTTCACTCGCCTCAACCGCGGCACTGCCACGTTTGCGCAGTTCAGCAACCCAGCCGGAGAAGCCCTGGTGTGCCATCGAGATCAACTGCATCAGTGGCGGGTTGGCCGGGATGTCGTCCTGCAGCCATTTGTTCATGACCTGTTCGACCGCCCAGGCCACTTCACCCAGATGGTTGAGCCCTACCATGCGGCCAGAGCCCTTCAGGGTGTGGAAGCTGCGGCGAATAACGGTAAGCGCCTCCTTGTCACGCGGATTGCTGCGGCAAATGTCCTGATTGGCCAGGATATTGGCCAAGACTTCCACCGCCTCTTCCAGATACACCTCAAGCAACTCGGCATCGACTGCTTCGTCGCTTACCGGGGCCGGGCGTGCCGGAGCGGCAGATTCCGGGCGTTCTCCCACCAGCTCGGCAACTGCCGCGACCAGCTGATCGTTGGAGGCGCCAGCAGTATCTTTCAGTACATCCAGTGCTGCCGCGCTTTGCGCGATCAAATCGTTATCCGCAATCAGGTCGGCATTCTGCTGCAACGTCTGCAGTGTGGAACGCAGCTCCTGCTGTACCGAAGCGTCGGTCGGATTGTCACGCAACGATTGCAGCAGCTCCTGTGCATGCTGCTTCTGCTGATTGACCTCGGCCTCGACCGTCACCGGCTCGGCAACCGCCTCCTGTAGCGGCTCTTCGACATCGCCCCGCAGCCGGCGCAACAGGGCGTCGAGAATCTCGTCCTTGTTCGGCTTGTCGAATTGCGCCTGTTCCACATAGAAGCCGAGCGTCGACAACATTTCGGCAATCTGCTCCAGATCGGCCTGTACTACCGGCGTTTCCGGGTTTTCGTACTGATTGACCGCATCCTGCGCCAGAATCAGCAACTCTGCCGCCTTGGTCAGCTCAACCATGGCCAGCGCGCCGAATACCTGGCGGAAATACGGAGTCAAGCCCGCCAGCTCGTTGCGCTTGGAGTGATCGCGGAAGAATGCGTCCAGCACTTGCTCGATATGCTGCAGATTGACCTGAATTTCGTGCATCAACTGCGATTGCAGCATCTTCGCCTGTGCATCGCGGCTCAGCTGGTCCAGCAACGGCAGGTCTGGCAGCGCCTGGTCTGCACCGGTCGGGCTGCTCAGCGCATTCAGGCGGCGCGTCATCGCATCCAGTTGTTCCGGCAAATCCGGCGACTGCTGCAACGGCCGATCGTAAATGCCTTCCAGCAGCAGAAAGGCCGTGGCCACATCCATTGCCGCAGACTCGGGAACTGCGGCGCCGGACAGCGAATCGATAGCGCCAGACAAGGCATGGAACAGTGCCGGCAGACCGGGAACCTGCAAACCTTCGCTCTTTTCGCGCAATTCGCCCAACAGATCGCGTAACGACTGCAACCGATCGGCATTACCGCCGGTAAAGCGAATCCAGGCTTCCTTCGCCTGATTCAACAGTTCTTTCGCCTCACGGGCGATTTTCTGTATGGTGGCTGCGTCGCCCTGTTCCAGGGTAATCGCAGCAGGCATCAATTCGTCAAGCGCAAACGACTGCTTGATCTGGCGCACGCTGTCTACCGTCGGCTGGCTCTTGGCGAGGAAATACAGGATATCGCGCTGTAAACGGTCGGCAACGGTTTGCGAACCTTCCGCCAGACGGCGCAACTGAATGTTGATTCGGGCAAATATCTGCTTGGCAGCATAATCCACCCCCAGCGCATCGTGCTGAATCGCATCGATAAGACCGCTGGCGGTCCACCAGAAAGTGCGCTGGCGCGGCGATTTCACCGCCTGGCTGATTGCGTCCAGCGTCTGCCGCATGATCAGCAGGCCATCCTGCGTCGCTCCACGCAACCATTTCAGCAGACCCAATTCATAGCGGGCACGCTGCGCTTTGACGAATGCCGGCAGATCGGCCTCTCCAACCGCCGGATTGACATTGGCCGGCAAGCTGAATACGTCCAGACTGGGGAAGAACAGCTCGCTGGCAGAATATTTCTGTACCCCGCGCGCTGCTTTCAGTCGCTCATAAGCCGGAAACAGCTTGAGCGGATGGTCGGATGCGCCGTTGATCAATTCTTCCAGATAGTGCCCGAGATCGACAACCGACTGCTCAATCGCCGCCAATCCCTCGGCACTGACTTCGACTTCGGCTTTTTCGTAGGCGCCGACCAGCGCCTCGATTTCCTCGCAAAAACGGGCGACGCCGTCCAGCCCAACCATCTGTACCGCGCCAGACACCTGATGCAGGTGGGTACGCGCGAACTTCAGCTGCGAAACGTCGCCGGTATTCTGCTGAAACTGCCCCAGGCACTGCCGAGCGCGCTCAATTGCCTGATCGATTTCTCCCTTGACCCAAACCAGCGAACCTACATCAATCTCGTTGTGTGCGCCCATGACACCGCCTGCTTAAGAGAGTTTGAAGCCTGCCACGGAACCCTTCAGTTCCGCGGCCAGACCAATCAGCTGTCCAATCGACACGGCGGTCTGCTTGGTGCCGGCAGTAGTTTGCTCGGTAATGTTCAGAATATCGGTCATGCTCTGCGACACTTTCTCCGCCACCTCCCGCTGCTCGACCGTTTTCGCGGAAATGCTCTGGATTCGTTCTGCAAGTTCCTGCGATACCTGTCCGATCTCCTGCAGCGCCTTGCCGGCAGCGTCTGACAATTTAGCTCCCTCAACTACGCCCTGCGTCGAAACCTCCATCGCCGCCACGGCATCGTGGGTATCGGACTGAATCGTCTTCACAATTGCACCGATCTGCTTGGTTGCTTCGGCGGAACGTTCCGCCAGCCGCTGCACCTCTTCCGCCACCACAGTGAAGCCACGCCCGGCTTCGCCCGCCGAGGCAGCCTGGATTGCCGCATTCAGTGCCAGTACGTTGGTCTGTTCGGTAATATCGGAAATCAGCTCCACGATCTCGCCAATCTCCTGCGAGCTTTCGCCCAGTCGCTTGATGCGCTTCGCGGTTTCCTGAATCTGCTCGCGAATCTCGTTCATGCCCTTGATCTGGTTTTCCACCGCCTGCGTGCCTTTTTCCGCTGCGGTCAGCGACTGCTCTGCAACCTTGGCCGATTCGACCGCACTGGCGGTG
This sequence comes from uncultured Pseudomonadota bacterium, assembly GCA_937863215.1. Taxonomy (GTDB): domain Bacteria; phylum Pseudomonadota; class Gammaproteobacteria; order Burkholderiales; family SCOH01; genus CALMFQ01. The sequence continues at coordinate 264 of CALMFQ010000619.1, read as the reverse complement.
GTTTCGGCGATTGAGCGCGCCATGTCCTGCACCTTGCTGTTGGTGCCGACGATTTCTTCCGACTGACGCTGCGCCGCTGCCAGCAATTCGTTGGAGGTTGCCTGTGCCTGCTGGGTTGCCAGCGTTACCTGTTCGGTTGCCTTGTTGATACCGTAAATCAGCTTGCGCAGCTCATCGATGGTGTAGTTCATCGAGTCGGCAATCGCACCGGTCAGATCTTCGGTTACCGATGCCTTGACTGTCAGATCGCCATCCGCCAGATCC
>CALMFQ010000618.1 GCA_937863215.1 uncultured Pseudomonadota bacterium | reverse complement strand
GCGCTTTCTTCATCGCCTCTTTCAGGCTGTAACCGGGGCCGCTGGTCTCGATCGAGTTGCCTTGCAGATTTTTCTGCTGTGCCTTGATCGATGCCGGCGGCGGCTGATCGGAATAGACGGTCTTGCCGCTGGCCGGATCGGTCCAGGTGTAGACGCCGGCGGCAGTGGCGCTGGCGGCCAGCAATAGCATAGTCAGGGCAGGGATTTTCATTGAGTGGTTCCTGTGGAGTTTCCCTGATTATACGTGTTCGGCCGGGTCGCCGGTCATGCCGCTATGACGCAACAGTGCATCGATCTGCGGTGCGCGGCCGCGGAATGCATGGAACGACTCAAGCGCCGGGCGGCTGCCGCCGACGGCGAGGATTTCGTCCCAGAAGCGTTTGCCGGTTGCCGAATCGAGCACGCCGCTTTCCTCGAATGCCGAATAGGCGTCGGCCGACAGCACCTCGGCCCATTTGTAGCTGTAATAGCCAGCCGCGTAGCCGCCGGCGAATATGTGGCTGAAGCTGTTGGGGAAGCGGTTGAACGCCGGCGGGATCGCCACCGCGACTTCGGCGCGCACTTCGTCCAGTAGTTGCAAGACGCTTTTGCCCTGGCCGGGGGCGAAATCGCCATGCACCTGCATGTCGAACAGCGCAAACTCGACCTGGCGTGCCGACTGCATGCCGGCCTGGAAATTCTTCGCTGCCAGCATCCTGTCGAACAGTGCACGCGGCAACGGCGCACCGGTTTCGGCGTGGCGCGTCATTTGCACCACGACATCCCATTCCCAGCAATAGTTTTCCATGAACTGGCTCGGCAGTTCGACTGCATCCCATTCCACCGCATTGATGCCGGATACTTGCCGCTCGTCGATGCGTGTCAGCAGGTGATGCAGGCCGTGACCGAACTCGTGGAACAGCGTGATCACGTCATCGTGAGTGAATTGTGCCGGCTTGTCGCCGATCGGGCCGGGGAAGTTGCACACCATGTAGGCGACCGGATCGTTGCTGACATCGCCGTTGCGGCTGCGGGTGATCGCATCATCCATCCATGCGCCGCCGCGTTTGCCCTGGCGCGCGTACAGATCGAGATAGAACTGGCCGACCAGCCGGCCGTCGGCATGCTCGATGCGGTAAAAACGCACATCCGGATGCCAGGTTTCCGCCCGATCGGGCTTAACGCTCAGGCCGAACAGGCGCTGCAGCAATTGGAACAGGCCATCGAGCACAACTGGCTCGGGGAAGTACTGCTTCACCTCGTTGTCGGAGAACGCATAGCGCGCCAGGCGCAGCTTTTCGCCGGCATAGGCCAGATCCCACGCCTGTGGATCGGCGATGCCCAGTTCGGTGCGCGCGAACGCGCTCAGCTCCTGCCAGTCGCGCTGCGCATACGGCTTGGCCTTGGCGGCGATATCGCGCAGGAACTGCAGCACCTGTGCCGGCGATTCGGCCATCTTGGTCGCCAGCGATACCGCGGCATAATTCGGGTAGCCGAGCAGCGTCGCTTCTTCGCTGCGCAAGGCAAGTATCTTGTCGATCAATGGTGTGTTGTCGAGCTCCGCCGGGCCGAATTCCGATGCGCGGGTGACATAGGCGCGATACAGCTGCTCGCGCAGCTCGCGATTGTCGCAATATTGCATCAGCGGCAGATAGGACGGCATCTGCAGTGTGAATTTCCAGCCACTCTTGCCATCTGCCGCCGCTGCCTGTTGCGCCGCCGCCAGCGCGTCGTCCGGCAGGCCGGCCAGTTGCTCGGCGTTATCGATGTACAGCGCAAACGCGTCGGTGGCATCGAGCAGGTTCTCGCTGAATTTCGACGCCAGTTGCGATAGCTCTTCCTGCACGGTCTTGAAGCGCGGCTTCTTGTCTTGCGCCAGATCGGCGCCGCCGAGCACGAAGTCGCGCAGCTCGTCGCCAATGATTTTCTTGCGTGCCGGTGTCAGTTGTTCATATTCCGCTGAATTGCGCAGCGCCTTGTATTTGGCGAACAGCGCCAGATTCTGCGACAGATCGGTATAGAACTCGGTGATTTTCGGCAGGTTGGCGTTGTAGGCGTCGCGCAGTTCCGGCGAGCTGACCACGTGGTGCAAATGCCCGACCTGGCCCCAGGCGCGCGACAGGCGCTCCAGCCCTGCATCCAACGGCTGGATGAAGTTTTCCCACGTCGGGGCGGCAGCGTCGGCCAGCAGGCGCTCGACCAGCGCGCGGTTATCCTGCAGCAACCGGTCGACCGCCGGGGTGACGTGCTCCGGCTTGATTGCGGCGAATTTGGGCAGTCCGGAGAAATCGAGTAATGGGTTCATGGCGTTCTCTGTAGTCGGCGCTTGAGCGTGCTGACGGAAATTTGGTTAAATGGACCGGTTGCCGGCGCCGGAAGTTGCCGTCGGCAATCTTTTTTTACATCTCTGGCATCGCCCCTTTATATGGGGGCTGCACGACGCTTGGCAAGAGGATTTCATGAGCAACAATATCGCAAATCACGGCGGCATCGCCCCGGTCGTCCCGGCATCGGCCTATATCCATCATTCGGCGCAGGTGATCGGCGACGTGGTGCTGGGCGAGAACGTTTCGGTGTGGCCGATGGCGGTGATCCGCGGCGACGTCAACAGTATTCGCATCGGTGACAACAGCAATATCCAGGATCTGTGCATGCTGCACGTCAGCCATCGCCGTCCGGAAGACCCGCAGGGCGCCCCACTGGTGATCGGCGCCAATGTCACCATCGGCCATCAGGTGACATTGCATGGCTGCACTATCGGCGACCAGTGTCTGATCGGCATCGGTACCATCGTGCTGGATCGTGCCGTGATCGAAGCGCGGGTGATGGTCGGCGCCGGTAGTCTGGTTCCGCCGGGCAAGGTGCTGAAATCCGGGTATCTGTACATGGGGCGGCCGGTGAAGGAAGTCCGGCCACTGACCGAGGACGAGCTGGCGCATCTGCAGTACTCGGCCGAGCATTACCTGCGGGTGAAGCAGTCCTACCAGGTCTGAGCCGTAGCGCGTGCCGGGCGGAAGTAGTCGCGGTTGGCGTAGAAATCCGGGTGTTCGTTATCCGGCCACCAGCCGGGCACGCCGAGCACCGGCAGCGGCAGCAGCGTGCGTGGATGGGCCAGTTGTTGCGGCTGGTCCAGCTCGGCGGCCAGAATCCGGTCCAGCGTGCGCAGCTGCGCGGCGGCGTCGAGGGTGAAAAACCCGGTATCGACGGCAATCGGCCATGCCTTGGCGGTAAAGCCGAGATAGGGTGCGAGCGCCTTTTCGTAGATTGCGTGGCCAAAGACGCAGGCATCGATGGTCTTGCCCCAGGCAGAGCGTTGGGTAACGAACAACTCCTGCCAGCGGTGTTGTCGCAGGCAATCGACCAATTGCGGGTCGCAACAGGGCAGGGCAATGCCGGATTCGTCGAACAGCGTCGCTGCGTCGCGCAGCGGACCGCGGCCGCCCGGCCCGCTGGCCGCCATGCCGGCGATGTGGCGCCGGTTCAGGGCCTGCTTGCTGAGCGGAAAAGTCAGCCAGACGGCGGCATTGAAGAAGTCATGCCAGTTGGCATGACGGGTAGGCACACAGCCGCTCCGGTGGATACGCGTTTCGTAATACTGGCCATCCTGCGGCAGGTTTTCCGGCAATACGAAGCTTAATGGCTGTACGACTTGAGCCGGCGGCAGCGCGGCCAGCCGGTGGTAATCGGCCTGGTTTGGCCAATCCGGCTGATCGGTGTGTTGCGCCAGCCAGCGTAGCGGCGCAAACAGGCCGGAGCCGGCAGCCCAGTCGCGGCGCCATTGCTCTGGCGCGACAAACGTAATGTTTCGGGCTGGCGGCAACGGTGGCGGGAGCTTCAGGCTTGCGGCGGAATCAGCGCATCGACGATGGCCTGGTATTTCGGCTCGCTGGTCAGTTCGTGCACCAGCTCCGAATGCAGCACTTCATCGTTTTCGTCGAGCACCACGATTGCGGTTGCCATCAGCCCGGACAACGGATAGTCGGTGATCATCACGCCGTAATCCTTGTGGAAATCGCGGCCGCGCAACGTCGACAGGGTGGCGATATTGCGCAGTTCTTCCATTGCCGTCACGCGCGCCTGGGCGTACGGAGTATCGACGGAGATGATAATGGTGTGGGTGTTCGGCAGGTCCGGGGCGATGGCATTGAGCTTGCGGGCAATCGCCAGGCCGATCGATGCGTCCAGGCTTGGCACCACGGCCAATACCTTGCGCTTGCCGGAAAACTGGCTCAGTGAAACATCCTTCAGATCGTTGTTGACCAGCATGAAGCTGTGAGCCGTATCGCCCAGCCGCGGAAAACGCCCGCCGACACCGATCGGATCGCCGTTCAACAGAATTGTTGCCATTCCCTTGTCTCCTTCGTCCTTGTTGCGCCGGTTGTCGCTGCCGGCCTGTGGTTCCCAATTATAGGCAACTAAATTCCGCTTGGCTGGCAGGCTATTTCGGGTAGAACAGGAACAGGCGATACCCGGCTGCCTTGGTGTCGCCGATATCCAGCGACAGCAGCGCCTGGGTTTCCGCCTTGGCCAGCATGCTGGTGGCCGTATGCGATTTGTCCAGATATTCGGCCGGCCCGAAGACGCGTTTGACAACGGTCTGGTCGCTGGTGTCGGTCAACGTCAGCTCCAGCAGCGGCAGCTCCTGGTCGAATTCGGCGCGATTCAGCAGTGTCGCGGTCAGACGGATGTGATGCGGGCGCAGCGGGTCGGGCGTGAGTTCGGATGAGTCGATGCTGATCAGCGTATCGTCGGCGGGCAACGGAACGGTGCAGCCGAATACGCGACAACCCGCCTGCAGCGCCGGCTTCAGGCCGGGGAAGCCGGTCGCCAGCTGGGTGCGGTTGGCATAGGTGAGTTGTCCGGCCAGTACGATGCCGGCCAGAACCGAACCGGCCAGCCACAGCGGTTTGAGGCGCGACGGCTGCTCCAGTCCGGCCGGCTCCGGTTCGTTCAGCTCGGCAATCGGCTTGAATACGCGCGACGGCCGCTGCTGCGGCTCGTCTTCGAGTTCGTGCGCCGGGCTGATGTCCAGATCCAGTTCCGGTTCAACGTAGAAATTCTTGGCTGCGGCCGGCTCGGCACCGGACATGGCCGCTGTTGCTCCGATATGCTCATCGGGGAATGCCGGCGCGGTGATTTCGATTTCTTCGGTCGGTTCGGTCGTGGCTCCGGGACTCTCGATGGCCGGCAGTGCCAACATTTCGTTGGCAGTGCCTTCCGCCAGCGCTTCCTGCAAGGCGGCACGGGAAATGAAGGCGTTGTCCGCTTCGGCCGGCGGCTCGGCTGTTATAGCCGGTGCCGCAGTGGCTTCCTCGGCCGGGGCAACGATTGCCGCTGGCTCCGGAGCGGCTTCCGGTGCGGCTTCCGATGCGGCTTCCGATGCGGCTTCCGATGCGGCTTCCGATGCGGCTTCCGGCTCCGGCTCGTTCTCCGGTTGCGCTGGCGCTGCTGCAGCCGCGGGCTCCGGCACGGGCTGTGCCATTGCTACAGGCGCTGTGGCCGGGGCCTCCGCAGGCTTGCCGGCAGGCTCCGGGCGCACCGCGTTGGGCGGCATGTGCAGCGTTTGCGCCGCCATTTCCTCGACTTCGATCAGATGGTTCAGCGCATTGAAGACAAAGGCGCAGCGGCCGCAGCGCACCTTGCCGCTGTACAGCTTGAGCTGTTCGTCGGTGACCTTGAAGCAGGTCTGGCAATTGGGGCAGTGAGTGACTTTCATCGGTATCAGGCTTTGCGGGTGCCGGAAATGCAGCTCCAGCCGTCATCGAAGACTGGCTGGGCCAGATCGAACCACTGGCGGTAAATCGCCATTACCTCATCGGCCTGCTCCTGCAGGATGCCGGACAGCGCGATGCGGCCGCCGGCGCGGGTGGCACCGGCCAGCAGCGGCGCCAGCAGCTTGAGCGGGTTGGTGAGGATATTGGCGACGACGATGTCGAATTGCTGCTTGAGCAGGCTGTCGGGCAGGCGGAATTCGGCGACGACGTCGTTCTGCTCGGCGTTCTGCTTGCTGGCAATGATGGCCTGCGGATCGATATCGATGCCGACGGTGTTGCCGGCACCGAGCTTGAGCGCGGCAATGGCCAGAATACCGGAGCCACAGCCGTAATCGAGCAGCGTTTCGCCGCCACGCAGATTGCTGTCGAGCCAGCGCAGGCACAGTCGCGTGGTGGGGTGGCTGCCGGTGCCGAACGCCAGTCCCGGGTCGAGTTGCAGGTTGATTGCCTGCGGGTCCGGCGCTGTGTGCCAGGTCGGTGTGATCCACAGCCGGTCGGAAATCCGGATCGGGTCGAATTGCGCCTGGGTCAGGCGCACCCAGTCCTGCTCTTCAACCTGCTCCACGCGATGTCGCGATACATCGGTGCCGGTGGTTGCCGCTATTTCTGCCAGTAGTGCCGCAATATCGACATCCTGCTCGAACAGCGCGACCACGTTGCTGTCGTCCCAGACCACGTCGGTCGGTTCGCCCGGTTCGCCGAAAATCGGCTGCTCGGCGGCGGTGCCGGCGTGTGTATCTTCGATGCTGACCGACAGCGCGCCGAGATCGAACAGTGCGTCGGACAGGCGTTCGGCGTTGTCTGCCGAGGCGTTGATGATGAGGGACTGCCAGCTCATGGTGGATTTTGTCTCTTGCCGTGGCGGCGGTTGGTGCCGTCCGGAATATAAATCAGCCGGCATTGGCCGGCTGAAGGTTTAATTCAGAGCATTTTATCTGAATGCCATCAATGGCTTCAGCCTTTTTTCATTTTCTCCAGTCGTTGTTCCAGATAGTGGATGCTGGTGCCGCCGCGCAGGAACGCTGCGTCGTGCAGCAATTCGTAATGCAGCGGGATATTGGTACGGATGCCTTCGATCACCATTTCCGACAGGCCGATACGCATGCGGGCAATCGCCTGTTCGCGCGTGTGGCCGTAGGCAATGATCTTGGCAACCATTGAGTCGTAATTCGGCGGTACCGTGTAGCCTTGGTAAATGTGCGTATCCATGCGGATGCCGGGGCCACCCGGCGGGTGGTAGGTAGCAATGCGGCCGGGGCTGGGCAGGAAGGTGTACGGATCTTCGGCGTTGACGCGGCATTCGATCGCGTGGCCGCGCAGTACGATATCCTTCTGCGTGACGCGCAGCTTTTCACCGGCGGCAACGCGAATCTGCTCCTGCACGATATCGATGCCGGTGATCTGCTCGGTCACCGGGTGTTCCACCTGTACCCGGGTGTTCATCTCGATGAAGTAGAACTCGCCGTTTTCGTACAGGAATTCGAACGTGCCGGCGCCGCGGTAGCCGATCTGACGGCAGGCATCGGTACAGGCTTCGCCGATTTTCTTGCGCTGCTTGTCGGTGATGCCGGGCGCCGGTGCTTCCTCGATGATTTTCTGGTGGCGGCGCTGCATCGAACAGTCGCGCTCACCCAGATACACCGCGTTGCCATATTCGTCGGCCAGTACCTGGATTTCGATATGGCGCGGGTTTTCGAGGAATTTCTCCATGTACACGGTGCCATTGCCGAATGCCGCCAGTGCTTCTGCCTTGGTCATGTTGACCGCGTTCAGCAGTGCCGCTTCGGTATGCACCACGCGCATGCCGCGCCCGCCGCCGCCGCCGGCAGCCTTGATGATGATCGGGTAGCCGATCTTGCGGGCGATTGCCGCCACTTCGACCGGGTCGTCCGGCAGTGCGCCGTCCGAGCCTGGAACGCACGGCACCTTGGCGGCTTTCATCGCATCCTTGGCGCTGACCTTGTCGCCCATCAGGCGGATCGAATCCGGGCGCGGACCGATGAAAACGAAGCCGGACTGCTCGACGCGCTCGGCAAAATCGGCGTTTTCCGACAGAAAGCCGTAGCCGGGGTGGATCGCCTGCGCATCGGTGACTTCCGCCGCGCTGATGATGGCTGGAATGTTCAGATAACTTTGCGCCGAGGGCGCCGGGCCGATACACACCGATTCGTCGGCCAGCTTGACGTATTTGGCTTCGCGGTCGGCCTCGGAGTGCACGACCACGGTTTTGATGCCCATTTCACGGCAGGCACGCAGGATGCGCAGCGCAATTTCACCGCGATTGGCAATCAGGATTTTTTCAAACATGGCTTGATCCCGTGCAGGGGGTAATCGGCACCGCCGACGCCGCAGCGACAGCGGAGCGCCGTTTACGCGATGATGAACAAGGGCTCGCCGTATTCCACTGGCTGGCCGTTTTCGACCAGAATGGCCTTGATCACGCCGGCTGTTTCGGCTTCGATCTCGTTCAGCAATTTCATTGCTTCGATGATGCACAGCGTATCGCCGACATTGACCTGCTGGCCGACTTCGACAAACGATTTGGCTCCGGGCGACGGCGAGCGGTAGAAAGTGCCGACCATCGGCGATTTGATGCTGTCGCCTTCGATTGCGGCGGCAGCCGGCTCGCTTGCTGGCGCTGTGACCGGAGCCATGGCCGGGGTCATCATCGGTACGGTCGGCGGCTGCATGTAGACTTGCGTGGGCGGTGCATAGGCGGGGGCAGGGGTGGCGCGGGTGATGCGCACCCGTTCTTCGCCTTCGGTAATTTCAATCTCGGCAATGCCGGATTCTTCGACCATTTCGATCAGTTTTTTTAGTTTGCGCAGGTCCATGGCAATCCTTTGAATGGGGTGGGCGGGCTGCTGACTGCTCAGCTGTCGCGCGCCAGATGGCGCAGCGCATAGTGCATGGCAAGTTCGTAGCCTTGCGCGCCCAGACCGCAGATGACGCCGACCGCCAGATCGGAAAAATACGAATGCTGGCGGAATGGCTCACGTGCGTGGACATTCGACAAATGTACTTCGACGAAAGGAATTTTCACTGCCGCCAGCGCATCGCGTATGGCGACGCTGGTATGGGTGAACGCGGCAGGATTGATGACGATGAAACGCGTGCCTTCGCGGTACGCCTGATGAATGCGGTCGATCAGCTGGTGTTCCGCATTGCTCTGGTACGAGTCGATGGACAAGTCTGCCGTGCCGGCAATTGCGGCAAGCGTGGCTTGGATGTCGTCGAGCGTGGTGGTGCCATAGATATGTGGCTCGCGCACGCCCAGCAAATTCAGGTTCGGACCGTGCAAAACCAGCACGTCCGGGGTGGCCGGCGCGCCGTTTTTGCTAGAAGACAGTTTTGTCATGCCCGCGAGTGTGCCCCAAGTATTGTTGCATTGTCTAGCTTTCGGGCCGCTTGCGCGGCCCGGAATGTATGGCGGATGTGGCAAATTTGATGCATATCATTTTTGCCCGGCTGCTGCCTGCATTCATGGTTTCAGCAGCGGTTGCAGTGCGGCTTCCAGGCGCGCTTTGGCGATCCTTCCGGGGGCGGTGGCGACGATCTTGCCGTTGCGGTTGACGATGAAGGTGAACGGTAGTCCGCCCAGCGTATTGCCCGCCAGCGGCATCATCGCCAGTCCGGTTTCTCCTGCTTGCAGTACCGGGTAGTTGATGCCATGGCGCTGGGCAAAATCGGCCACCTGCTTGCGGTTGTCGACCGCAATGCCGACAAACTGCACGCCCTGGGCGCGGTACTGGTGCTGCAATTGCACGAATTCCGGAATTTCCTCACGGCACGGGCCGCACCAAGTGGCCCAGAAGTTGGCAACGACGATCTTGCCGCGCCAGTCGGACAGCTTGCGCGGCTGGTTGTCCAGATCGGGCAACGATTGGTTCATTAAATCCAGCCTGGTTTCCGCCCGGGCCGGCATACCCATTGCCAGACCGAATGCGGCGCAGAGTAGCAGATGGTGTGGGCGGATCATATTCGGGATTTTCCTTGTAGCGTTTGCAGTGTGCGCAGGAATTCGTCGGCGGCGACAAAGCCGATAACGCGCTGCGGCTGCAGTTGTCCTGCCGCATTGTAGAACACGATTGCCGGCGGGCCGAACAATCCGAAACGCCGCAGCAGTTCGCTGTCGTCGGCGCTGTTTGCGGTTACGTCGGCCTGCAGCACCAGCATGGTCTGCATTTGCTGCTGCACCTGCGGCTCGCTGAAAGTGAAGCGCTCCATCTCCTTGCACGACACGCACCAGTCGGCATAGAAATCGAGCATTACCGGCCGGCCCTTGGCCGCGGCCAGTTGCTGGTCGAGTTCGGCGACGGTGCGGATACGGCGCAACGGCGTGGATGCCGGCGCGGTGACGTTCTGGCTCAGACTCAGGCCGCGCAACGGTTGCAGCACATCGCGACTGCCGGCCAGCGCGCCGAGCAGCAGTGCCGCGCCGTACAGCAGCGCAATCACTCCCAGGCCCTTCCACAGCTTGCGCCAGCCGGAGGCATTCTTCGGCAGCGGATCGAGTGCGTGCAGATAGATTGCCACAACCAGCAACAGCGCCGCCCAGCCGAGCATGTACAGTAGCGGCGGCAGCAGCGGTGTGGCGATATACCAGCCCATTGCCAGCATCAGTGTGCCGAACACCGCGCGGACGGTATTCATCCATGCACCGGCACGCGGCAGCAGATGCGCGCCAAAGGCGCCGACCGCGATCAGCGGTGTGCCCATTCCCAGCGCCATGGCGTACAGGCTGCTGCCGCCGAGCAGTACGTCGCCACTGCTGCCGATATAGCCGAGCGCCAGCGCCAGCGGCGGCGCTACGCAGGGGCCGACGATCAGCGCCGACAGCGCCCCCATCAACAATACCGAGCCGATGTGACCGCCATGCAGGCGGTTGGAACGCTCCGCCAGCGCGCTCTGCACCGAGCTGGGCAGCTGGAACTGGTAGAAGCCGAACATCGCGCCGGCCATCAGCACGAAAAACAGGCTGAACGTACCCAGCACCCACGGATTCTGCAGCGCATTCGACAGCAGCGTGCCCGATAGCCCGGCGGCGACGCCCGCCAGCGCGTAAGCCAGTGCCATCCCCTGTACATAGGTAAAACTCAGGGCAAAGCTGCGCGTATGGGTAACGTGTTGACCCTGGCCGACGATGATGCCGGACAGGATCGGAATCAGCGGATACATACAGGCGGTGAACGCCAGCCCGACGCCGGCCAGATAGAAAAAGCCGAGTAATGCCGGCAGGCTGCGGTTACGGAACGGGTTGTCCTGAGCCGGCGGCGTGGCCACGCCGGGTGCTGCCTGCGCCGCCGCGGCGCTGACTGTCAGCGTATGGGTGAACGGTGGATAGCAGATGCCGGCCTCGGCACAGCCCTGCGATACCGCCTTGAGCGTCAGTGGGCCGCTGCTGGCGGCATTCAGCGGCAGCTTGATGGTGAGTTGCCGGTGGAAAATTTCCACCTTGCCGAAATTCGGGTCGTGCTTGATCTGCCCGGCCGGAAATACTGGCTGCCCCAGCGCCGGTGCCGCTGGTTGCAGCTGAAAGCGGAAGCGCTCGCGGTACAGGTAATAGCCGTCGGCAATGCGGTAACGTAGTTCGATGGTATTGCCGTCGCGCAGGCTGGCCTCGGCCTGGAATGCCTTGCCCGGCGGCAGGAAGTCGGTGCCGCTGGCCGGAGTGGCAGCAAGACAGGTCAACAACAGGCAGAGGCGAAACAGAATGGTAAGCATTGAATTATTTCTGACTGACTACATCTACAGGGGAGGCGGCGCCGCAGTGGGCCGCGTGCAGGGTTTTCAGGTTGGACCAGCCAGGGGGTGGCGAGTTTCGG
>CALMFQ010000617.1 GCA_937863215.1 uncultured Pseudomonadota bacterium | reverse complement strand
CCTGACGGTGCCAGTCGGTGGCTTGCTGCAGCTGGTGCGCCACGTTCAGCATTCTGGCTTCGGCGAAATAGTTGCCGATGATCTGCAAGCCCACCGGGCGGCCGTTGTCGCCCAGGCCAACCGGAATGCTCATGCCCGGCAGACCGGCGAGATTCACCGCCAGCGTGTAGATGTCGGCCAGATACATTGCCACCGGATCGTCGGCTTTTTCGCCCAGATTCCATGCGGTAGTCGGCGCAACCGGCCCCAAAATTACGTCGCATTGCTTGAAGGCTTCGACGAAATCCTGCGCAATCAGCCTGCGCAGTTGCTGTGCCTTGATGTAGTAGGCGTCGTAGTAGCCGTGCGACAACACATAAGTGCCAACCAGGATGCGGCGTTTGACCTCGGCGCCAAAACCTTCGGCGCGGGTTTTCTTGTACATGTCGTTCAGATCGCCGTATTCGGCAGCGCGGTGGCCGTAACGCACGCCATCGTAACGGCTGAGGTTGGACGAGGCTTCGGCCGGGGCAATCACGTAATAGGAGGCAATTGCCAGCTTGCTGTTGGGCAGGCTGACTTCGACCACTTCGGCGCCAAGTTTCTTGTATTCGGCAACGGCTGCATCGATACGCGCAGCGACGTCGCCGGCCAGTCCTTCGCCGAAAAATTCGCGCGGCAGGCCAATTTTCAGGCCGGTAAGCGGTTGGTCCAGATCGCAGCTGTAGTCTTCCTTGGCTCGCTCGAGACTGGTCGAATCGCGTTCGTCGAAGCCGGCCATGGTGTTCAGTAGCAAGGCGCAGTCCTCTGCCGAGCGAGCCATCGGGCCGCCCTGATCCAGGCTGGAGGCGTAGGCAATCATGCCGTAACGCGAGACCACGCCGTAGGTCGGCTTGATGCCGGTGATGCCGCAGAACGCCGCAGGCTGGCGGATCGAGCCACCGGTATCGGTGCCGGTGGCGGCCGGTGTCAGGCGCGCGGCCACTGCCGCTGCCGAGCCGCCGGAGCTGCCGCCGGGAACGGCATTTTGATCCCAGGGGTTTTTTACCGCGCCAAAATAGGAGTTCTCGTTCGACGAGCCCATGGCGAATTCGTCCATGTTCAGCTTGCCGAGAATCACCGCGCCGGCCGTGTTGAACTGGCTGATCACGTGCGAATCGTAAGGTGCGACGAAGTTGTCGAGCATTTTCGAGCCGCAGGTGGTGCGCCAGCCTTTGGCGGTGAAAATGTCCTTATGTGCAATCGGAATGCCGCTCAGCAGGCCAGCGTTACCTGCGGCGCGAGCAGCGTCGGCCGCTTGTGCCTGTGCCAGCGACAAGGCGGCATCGACGGTGATGTAGGCGTTCAGCTGTGGGTTCAGCTGGGCGATGCGGTCGAGGTAGAGCTGGGTCAGTTCGACACTGGAAATCTGCTTGGCTGCCAAGGCAGCGGATAATTGCTTGAGGCTGGATTCGATCATGTTGGTTGCGAGACGCGCCCGACTTTGCTGCCGGCGGTCGGAGTCCTTACTCGATTACCTTGGGTACCAGATACAGGCCGGCTTCGGTGAGCGGCGCCACGCTTTGGAACAGCTCGCGCTGGTCGGTTTCTTTCACGGCATCTTCGCGCAGGCGCAGCATCACGTCCTGCGCGTGGCTCATCGGCTCAATGCCGGTGGTGTCCACTGCCTGCATCTGTTCGATCAGGCCGAAAATGCCATTCAGCTTGCCGAGCACCTGCCCGGCGTCTTCGTCGGTGACGGCGATGCGCGCCAGATTGGCGATGCGCTTCACGTCGTCGAGGTTGAGCGACATAGAATTCCTCTGGCAAAACTTCAATTAGTTAACCGGTTTAGGGTATCATACTCTATTTGGGTAACCCAAGAGCCGAGCCGCATGCGGCGGTAATTGGCCGGCATTGCCGTGTAGTTTGTCGTTCCATCTCAAAACAATCACGCAAGCAGAATTTATCCAGACATGGGTCTGACGCAGAGACGGCAGCCGCCAGCGGCTGCAGGGTGAGGTTTCGCATAATTCGCGCATCGCATGAGTTGCTTTGCACTTAAAAAATAAAACCAACTGGGCACGAATCCTGTAACGCTGCCGCATCGATTGCGGCACCACCACAACACCACAGAGCATATTTCCCCGGAATTTTCACCATGTTGAATTCACTGAGCGGTTACTTTTCCAACGATTTGGCAATTGACCTGGGTACCGCCAATACCCTGATTTACGTGCGCGGCAAAGGCATTGTGCTGGATGAGCCGTCGGTCGTTTCGATCCTGCAGGAAGGCGGCTCCAGCAACAAGAAACACATTCTCGCCGTGGGCCTGGAAGCGAAGAAAATGCTCGGCCGCACGCCCGGCTCGATTTCGGCAATCCGCCCGATGAAAGACGGCGTGATCGCCGACTTCACCATTACCGAGCAGATGCTGAAACAATTCATCCGCAAGGTCAGCCCGTCGCGCCTGTTCAGCCCCAGCCCGCGCATCGTGATCTGCGTGCCGTGCGGTTCGACTCAGGTGGAACGCCGCGCGATCAAGGAGTCGGCGCTCGGTGCCGGCGCGCGCAAGGTGGCGCTGATTGAGGAGCCGATGGCCGCGGCAATGGGCGCCGGCCTGCCGGTGGAAGAGCCGACCGGCTCAATGGTGGTGGATATCGGCGGCGGCACCACCGAAGTCGGTGTGATTTCGCTCGGCGGTATCGTGTACTCCAGCTCGGTACGGGTTGGCGGCGACAAATTCGATGAGTCGATCATCAACTACATCCGCCGCAACTACGGCATGCTGATCGGTGAGACGACTGCGGAAGAAATCAAGAAACGTATCGGCTCCGCATTCCCCGGTGCCGAAGTGCGCGAAATGGAAGTGAAAGGCCGCAATCTGGCCGAGGGTAT
>CALMFQ010000616.1 GCA_937863215.1 uncultured Pseudomonadota bacterium | reverse complement strand
CCATTTCGGCAACAGTGCGCCGATGTGCAGCAAGGCAGTGGATAGCGACGGGCTGGTGATGCACGTTGCATCGTTTTCCAAATGCCTGGCACCCGGTTACCGGCTCGGCTGGGTGGCGGCAGGCCGGTACGCGCGGCAGATACAGCGCCAGAAGCTGTCCACCAGCCTGGCCACAACCATTCCGGTCCAGACGGCAATCGCCGACTATCTGAAACAAGGCGCTTTCGATAACCATCTGCGCCAGCTGCGGCGCCGGCTGGCGGAGCAGGAAGCACTGCTGGCGGCAGCGGTGGAGCATGCATTTCCGCCCGGCATCCGTCTGGCACGCCCGCAGGGCGGTTACTTCGTCTGGATCGAGCTGCCGCCCGGGGTCGATGCGCTGTTATTGCACCGGCAGGCACTGGAACGGGGTATCAGCATTGCACCGGGGCCGATTTTTTCCGCCAAGCGCGAATTCGGCAATTACCTGCGGCTGAATTTCGGCCACCCCGATGCGGCGCGGCAAGCGGATGCAATTGCGCTACTGGGCCAACTGATCGGCCAGCAGCTATAAGCAGGCCCAGCGGGCAAACTGCGCGCCGTAGTAACCCAGCAGCGCAATACATAGCGGCGTAACGGCGATGAAGCCGTACACCACGCGGCGGATGAAGGCATGGCATGCGCCGATTTCCATGAAATCGCGCGCGACGATCCATGCCTTCAGCCACAACAGGCCCGCCACCAGAATCTGCAAGCCGATCTTGCCGTGCATTGTGTAGCCGAGCAGCAGCGACAGTGCTGTCAGCCCCAGCAGGCTTAACCAGGCAAACGAGAGATGGGCGACGGCAGCGCGGATCGGTTTCATGATTCACACCAGGACATAGAAGAAGGAAAAAATCACCAGCCAGATGAGATCGGTTGCGTGCCAGTAACACGCCAGCGCTTCCAGACCATCGTGGTCGTGCTGCGAATAGGCGCCCGTCAGGTGGCGGGCCAATACCCACAGGATACCGAGCATGCCCCAGAAGGCGTGCACCATATGGTTGAAGGTGAGGTAGTAATACACGCTGAAAAATATCCCTGCCTGGCCATTGATGCCATGTGCCAGATTCCATTGAATCTCTGCCAGCTTGGTTGCCGGATAAGCCAGTGCCAGCACCAGCCCGGCAAGCAGCCAGAGAATCGAACTGCGGCGCCGCCCGGCACGCATGGTTGCCACCGAGCAGGCGATGCAGAAACTGCTGCTCACCATGACCACGGTAATCAGGGTTCCGGCAGGGCGCGACAACCGTTCGGCGCCCTGCTCGAAGGCCTGCGGAAAATGGGCACGCGCGACAAAATAAACGGCAAACAGCACCAGGAATTCGACAAACTCGCAGCAGATGCCTACCCAGATACCCTTGTTGCCCGGCACGCGCCCGTGGAGCGGTTGCCGGAAGTCGTCGCCCGCCGCTGTCGCCACACTCGTATTCATTGCAATCTCCCAAACGTCGAAGAAACACCGCTTGATGCGCCGGGCAGGATGCAAGGCAGGCAGTGCGCGGCGCGGCAATTCGCCCGTGCAGCCAATCGATCGGCGCTTTCCCGACACATTGTCGGCGCCCGCAGCGCCCCGTTACAGAAACAGATATGGCGATTTTGCTGCGGTACAGAACAGCACACCGGCAATCGATCTGTGCCTATTGCATTAACAACAATCTGCAGCTGTGATTGTTTTACCACGAATGTTGTACTTCGCCTTGTTGCAGAGCAAGGAGAAACAACATGAGTCAGGCCGGCAGCAAAGTGCGGGAAGCGAAGATCGAGCTGTACCGCAAGCAGGGAAAAATCCACGCCAAAGCGACAGACGGGCGTTTCAACCGCCTGCGCTGGGGCATGGTCTGGATCACGCAACTGGTGTTCTACGGCGCCTGCTGGCTGAGCTGGAACAGCCACGGCAATGTGCGGCAGGCGATCCTGTTCGACATCGCCGATAAAAAGTTCTATCTGTTCGGCCTGGTGTTGTGGCCGCAGGATGCCCTGCTGCTGGCGTTCGCGCTCATCGTCGCCGCCGCGCTGCTGTTTCTGGTAACCGCACTGGCCGGGCGGCTGTTCTGCGGCTTTGCCTGTCCGCAGACGGTCTACACCGCGATTTTCACCTGGGTCGAAGCCAGGATTGAAGGCGACCATCTGGAGCGCCTGCGGCTCGATCAGGGGCCGCTGAATGCGCGCAAACTGCTGCTGAAAAGCATCAAGCACGGCCTGTGGCTGCTGATCGCCGGCTGGACCGCGATCAGCTTTGTCGGCTATTTCACGCCGATCCGCACATTGCTGCCCAGCCTGGCTGCACTCGCTATCGGGCCATGGGAAAGCTTCTGGCTGATTTTCTACGCACTGTTCACCTATGTGCAGGCCGGGCTGGCGCGCGAGGCGGTATGTCAGCACATGTGCCCGTATTCGCGCTTTCAGGGCGCGCTGTCCGACCCGGCCACCCGCAATGTCGCCTACGACCGGGCCCGCGGCGAACCGCGACGCAACCGACGCCAGCCCGGCAACTCGGGCGACTGCATCGATTGCGGCATCTGCGTACAGGTCTGCCCGACCGGCATCGATATCCGCGACGGCCTGCAATACCAATGCATCAACTGCGGCTTGTGCATCGACGCCTGCAATCAGGTCATGGACAAGATCGGCGCGCCGCGCGGCCTGATCCGCTTCGCTGCCGAACGCGAGCTGGCCGGCCAGCCCCGGCAAGGCGTGCTGCAGCGCCCGCGGGTTGCGGTTTACCTTGCTGCGCTGCTGCTGTTCGCCGGGCTGGGCGCAAACCAGCTCAGCCAACGTTCGCTGTTGCGGGTCGATGTGTTGCGCGATCGCGGCGCATTGCTGCGCGAAAACGCCGCCGGCCAGATCGAAAACAGCTACACGCTGCAATTAGGCAATCTGGACGATACGGCCCGCCAGTACCGGATCGCGGTTGCCGGCTTGCCGGGGCTGCAGATCGCCGGCCAGCGCGAATTCACGGTTGCGGCCGGCAGTGTGCAGCCGGTTGCGCTGACCGTGGTCGAACCGGATCCGGCCGGGCTGTCGGGAGTCCATCCGATCAGCTTCGAAGTCGTGGCGGCCCACGATCCGGCGGCGCGAATCAAGGAAAAAAGCTCGTTCATCCTGCCCTGATCCCCCCCCAGAGCCAGCTCAAAGTCTGTCGTGAGCAGCGCATGAGCCCCGATCGGGGTTGCGCAGCAGGACTTTGCACCGGCCCTCACAGCGAGAACCTCATGTACCAGTACAACACAATCGACCAGCACCTGGTGGAAGACCGGGTCAAACAATTCCGCGATCAGATGCAGCGCTTTTTGCATGGCCGGCTCAGCGACGACGAATTCCGGCCGTTGCGGCTGCAGAATGGGCTCTACATCCAGCGCCACGCGCCGATGCTGCGCGTCGCCATCCCCTATGGCAGCCTCTCCAGCCAGCAGTTGCGGATGCTGGCCCACATAGCCAGAACCTGGGATCGCGGCTACGGCCATTTCACCACGCGCAGCAATATCCAGTTCAACTGGATCAGGCTGGCCGATGTGCCGGAGATTCTGGCGGCGCTGGCAACGGTGCAGATGCATGCGATCCAGACTTCGGGCAATTGCATCCGCAATATCACTACCGACCAGTTCGCCGGCGTCGCCGCCGACGAAATAATCGACCCGCGCCCCTATTGCGAAATCGTCCGCCAGTGGTCAACGCTGTCGCCGGAATTCCTGTTTCTGCCGCGCAAGTTCAAGATTGCCATCAGCGGCGGTGCGGAAGATCGCGCGGCGATCCATTTCCACGATATCGGCGCCCGCGCCCGGTATGACCGCCACGGCCAGCCCGGCTTCGCCATTTACGTTGGC
>CALMFQ010000615.1 GCA_937863215.1 uncultured Pseudomonadota bacterium | reverse complement strand
GTCGCCTTGCCCGATTTCTGCTGCCCGAGCATCTGCATCAGCTCGGCGACATTCCAGCTCGCAGCGTGAGCGGCATTGGCGCCGAGCAGCAACAGGCTGGCCAGCAACGGGGCAAAGGTGAAATTACGCATGATCGGGGCTGTCCTGCTTCCAGAAATCGAAGAAATTGAACCAGTTGTACGGATGGGCACGGCAATGGCGCTCCAGCGCGGCGGCGTACTGACCGAGCAGGCTGGCGATCGCGGCATCGCGCGGCGTGCCGGGCGGTGCCTGCTCCAGCCGCTCGAAATGCACCTGATAGCGGTTGCCGCCCAGATAGATGCCGGCCATGAAATACACCGGCCGCTTCAGCATCACCGCCATGCGGAACGGGCCGGTCGGAAATCGTGCCGGCGCGCCAAGAAACGGCAGCGTCAGATACTGGTCTGGCCCGGAGGCACGATCGGCCAGTATACCCACCAGCGCGCCTTCGTCCAGCTTGCGATGCACTGCCAGCATCGCGTCCAGCGTGCCGAGCGCAATGATGTCCGGCACCGCACGCGGATTGATCGCCGCCAGCGCCTGATTGATCTGGCGCGCATTTTCCGGATACATCGCCATGCTCATGCTCAGTCGCGGATTCTTGCGCGCCAGCGCACGCAACACCTCGAAACTGCCAAGATGCGCGCCAAACATCAGGATGCCCTGTCCGGCGTCGTATTCTGCGTGCAACTGCTCGGCACCGACATGACTGATGTCAAACCGCTCGAACTGGTCGTTGAGCAGATAAATGCGGTCATGCACAGTGCTGGCAAAAGCCAGCACATGGCGGTAGCGATCAAGCCAGCCGGCAGGTCGGCCGAGGCAACGTGTCAGATAAGCCTGCGATGCGCCGCCAGCGTCGCGCGCAAACACGGCGAAATAGAGCGCGATGCCATACAGCACAACGCGCGAACAGGCTCGCCCAAGCTGCAGCGACAACCAGGTCATGATGCTCAGCCAGAAGGTATTGCCGCGCTCCTGGCGCTGCATCCATACCGGCAACTGGCGCTGGCTGCGGCCTTTCGGTGCGCCCATCAGCCGGCCCGCTGCGGCACGACGCTGAAACGGCCGTCGGCAACCTTGTGTTCGCCGCAGCGGATTTCAAAGCGCGCATTGGCACCGTTCAGCTCGTATTCAAGCTGCAATGCCTCGCCCGGGCTGACCGGCCGGTGGAATTTGGCTACGCTCAGCCCGGTCAAGCACATATCGCAGCCAGCTTCGATGGCGCGTTGCGCCAGATCCAGCAACACCACGCCCGGCACAATCGGGCGGCCGGGAAAATGACCGGCAAAGGCCGGATGGTCGGGGGCAATGGTCAGAGCGATTTGAGGCATGGTTAAACCCGGTTGGAAATATGCGTGGCAATCAGCTGCTGTAGCGCTGCCGCCTG
The DNA here is from genome assembly GCA_937863215.1 of uncultured Pseudomonadota bacterium. Lineage (GTDB taxonomy): Bacteria > Pseudomonadota > Gammaproteobacteria > Burkholderiales > SCOH01 > CALMFQ01. Next base: position 2,435 of record CALMFQ010000615.1, on the reverse strand, counting down.
AATCTTGCCGTTGCCGTCGCGCGGCAGATGCTCGACGAACACCAGAGGCCGCGGCAGGAACACCGGATCAACATGTTCGCGCAAACCGGCCAGCACTTCGGCCCGGCTGAGGCCGGGTGCGACGACGAATGCCGCCAGCCGCGCCGCATCGCTGCCGGCAACGTGCTCCGGCACGCAGAATACCGCATCGCCGACGCCCGGCAGGCTGGTGATGATCGCATTCAGGAACGACAGCGAACTGCGCTTGCCGGCGACATTGACCATGCCGGCCTTACGGTCGATCAAGCGGAAACGCGTCGGCGTATCGAGTTCGACCATGTCGTTGATCAGCTGCGGCGTCCGGTACACCGCGCCGTGTGCCCAGACATCGTCGCCATCCTGGCGCAGCTCGACGCCGGCGAGCGTTTCCCAGGTAACATCGACACACGGCAGACGCGTCGCCAGCTGACCGGTTTCGGTCGAACCGTAGATTTCCAGCAGCGGGCAGCCCAGCCGTTCGCTTGCCAGCTGCGCCAGCGCCGGCGCCAGCGGCGCGGTCGCCGACAGCACTGCGGCCACCGGCGGCAATTCGATATCGGCCTCGATCAGCTTGCGCAGGTGGAACGGCGTGATCACCAGCAGGCGCGGCGCCGGCATTGCGGCCAGACAACGCGCCACATCGGCGGGAAAGAACGGCACCTCCGGCGACAGGCTGCCGCCACCGAGAATCGGCAGGAACACGCTCGATTCCAGCCCGTACATATGGCGGATCGGCGAGGTGCCGACCACCGCGCAGGCGCCGCCGGCCGCCTGCCAGATACGCTCGGCGCCGGCCCGGATATTCAGCCACATGCGGCCGAAGGTCTTGATATGCGGCACTGGCCGGCCGGTAGAGCCGGAGGTGTAGACACAGGCGATCGGCTGTTCGAAATCGATCTGCGGCACTGCAACGGTAGACAGCTCGCTGCGGTCGAGAAAGGCATCGATGCGCAGGTACGGCACGCCGGCCAGCGGCGCAGCGGCCTGATCGCCGAGCAACAGCAGATCCGGGTGTTCGCCGGCAACCGCAGCCAGATGCTCCGGCGCCGACGAATTCGGCAGCACCGTGACCAGGCCCCTGCTGATCGCGGCAAACAGCGCCACGGCAAAAGCATAGCGATCGCCACACAGATTGAGCAGCTTGCCCTGCGGCGGCAGCGCGGCGGCCAACGCCTGCACCTGCGTCAGGAACAGTGCGCGACTGATCGGCCGGCCGGCGCGCCAGGCAAGCGTTGAATCGGGGTCGTAGTGGGCAAGCAGGGGTATCGGATTCATGACTGCGGGGCGGACAGCGGGGCGTCGCGCAAGATGGGCTGCGGCTATTCGATGCAATCCCGGCGCTGGGTATAACTGCGATACGACTGGATGGTCTGCGCCACGCTGAAATGCGGCCGGCCGGGCAAGGCACGCAGGCGGATCGCGTATTCGCCGGCAAACATCACACCCAGCGACACCGGTGTGACCACCGCGGCAAACCAGGACCAGGCTTCAAGCGATGCGCCGAAAAACAGGCCGAGCGAGATCAGCGCGCTGAGCGCGAAATAGACGGTCCAGACCAGCGTCACTTTCCAGGTGTAATACAGGTAATCCGCATCCAGCGTTTCCGCCACTGCGAAGCGCGCAATGCGCGAGCACAGCGCCCCTGCGTGCGTGCCGAGGGTGATGCCGAACATGCATCCGAGCGCGATCATGGTAGCGGCGTGCTGCACGAAATACAGCCATGCGGCGTGGCTCAGCAGTATGTCGATGTGCCAGCCGATTGCGGCGAAAGCGGCGAGACACAGCAGCGTGGCGGCATAACGCCACGGCGCACGCCATGCCGCCGCCAGCAGGCCGGCGGCGACCGGAACCGCGCCAACCAGTACGGCATACAGCGGCGGGTGTTCGGACGACGAAGCGAGGAAGCCCAGCACAATGTAGACAAGCGCCACGCCGCCCAGCAGCACCCAGCGCAGCTGGCGCCAGATCGGGGTCACTTGGTGCGATGCTCGCGGATGTAGGCGGCCAACGCGCGCAGCGAGGCAAAAATGCGCAGATTGTCGTCGCTGTCGGCCTTCATCTGCACGCCGAACTGCTTCGACAACACCAGCGCGACTTCGAGGATATCGATCGAATCCAGGCCAAGTTCGTCGCCATACAGCGGGTTTTCAGGCTGGATTTCCCCGGGGGCGATATCCAGGTTCAGGGAGGAAACGATCAATCCGGCGATTTCGCGTTCCAGGGACAAATCCGGCTCGATCATGCCAGTGGCGTGTTGTTCCATATCTGCAGATACCGTGGTGAAGGCGCCTTGCGCTGCCGCCGCACCGCTGATGCATAGACAGGCAAGTCGCCGCATTTTCAAGGAAAACAATGTTTTTAGTATAACATAGACGGCAAGCCAAACAAACGCAGCAGCAAAACGCATGTCCCGTAAC
>CALMFQ010000614.1 GCA_937863215.1 uncultured Pseudomonadota bacterium | reverse complement strand
GGACGGACCGGTTCCATCCGCTACCAATGACGAGGCGGACGTCAAGGCCGCCAATGGAGATGTTGATCTCATTGATGTCTATTCGTGCTACAGACTGATGCGTGACGGATCGACGGTGCAGCTCGATGGGTATGGCAACTGCACCGTCACGTCGGCGTTCGGCGTTCATATCGCATCCGCATCCAACCTTACGTTCGAGGCTGCCGGAAACATTTACCTGCTGGCCGGCAACAATATCTTCATGAAGGCCAGGCGTTCCATTGAGATGCTGGCGCAATTTGGTGGTGTGTTGATGACGGCCAAGACATGGTTGAAGGCACTGTGCGAAAAGGGATCCGTATGGTTGAAGTCGGACGCGTCCAAGACTGACGCCGCAGCATACACGCCCAAAACTGACGGAGATCCGCAGGCTGAATATGCCGACTACGCTGTCGTGTTGGATGCGCCGATGGGATCGGCTGCCATGCTGGCCGGAGGTACCGTGCGAATTTCCTCCGACGGCACGTCCGAAGACGAAGTGCCCGAGAATGGGGATCACGATACCAAAAAGGCCGTGCTGATTCAGGCCGTTCACGGCCCGGTATCTATGCGGGCACGCAAGCATATTGACGTGGTGGCGACAGGCGATGAAGAGGATGCCAATATCCGGATGAAAGCGGGCAAAGGGCATCTGCTCATAGATGTGGCAAAATCGGTGATGGCTAAATGCGAGGAGATGGACATCAATCAGTTGCTGGTGCTTAACAAAGACAGAGAACTGCAGGTGTTGGCGGAGGCGACGCGGTGCAAAAATCTGTACGCACACAAGCAATTGTTTAATCCGAGCACCAAAGCAGGAGTACCACCGCACACGAACCACACACGCGTTCTACCAGATGACCATCCGGAGTTGGAGCCCGTGGAAGATGGCAAAGACGAGCTGAAGGAACTGCAGCAGCGCTCCGATATCATCAAAGCCTATTTCGGCGGAGCAGAGCCAGCCATGCGGGCAGAGCAGGCGGATGTCTATACCGCTGGCATGCCTGGCGACACCTACCATCCGAAGAGCGAAACACAGCGCATCGCTGACGAACAGGATGGCTACGAGGATTGGAATCTGGCCGCGCCTATCCGCGGTACCCGCACCGAATGCGACCCATTTCCCGGCAAGACATTGAAGCTTGCCCAGTGCCGCCCACAAGATACTACGCCGTTGGGCGATGTGTCCGACAAGGATCCGCAGACGACTCCAACATCTGGCACTGGACTTACGTCCACGGGCGGCTACGTACTGAAGCGAAAGAAGCAATGACATGGAAAAACAACCACAACCACAAGTAGATCCGGATGCCGTAGCGGCGATGATCGCCGCCCACACGACATCAGCCGCCCCTGTTCAAGCATCAGAAGCGAGTTCCGATAACCCGGGCCCACGCGAGGTCGAGTTGGACCCGGGTATGGCGCCTGTCGTGGAAGAATTGAAGGCTGCCGCTCCTGCCGGGGCTCGCTTCGAGCCAGAACCGAATCTGGCATTCATGCCGGCTTACCCGGCAGTACTCCAGGATGGAGGGATGAAAAAGTACGGCGAGGCATTGCAGGCCGCGGAGGTTACCCGCCCGCAGAAGGAAGAGTATTTGCGTGCTCTGTTGGCCAACGGTACGTCCCATCTGGATGCCTGTCACCGTTGGGATATTCCGTTGGCAAAAGGCAAACTGATCATCAACGTGCGATCGATCAACGGTTACGAGGAGACCCTGATCGAGCAGGTGGTGCGTGCTCAGATCAGCAAGAAAGGCGATGCCTTGCTACCAGCCACTTTGCGCAACACCGAAATCTGCTGCTCGATCGTTCTCCAGATATGCACCTATGACGGACGGATGCCATGGCACAACCTGTCCTTCGACCCGGCGCGGGCAGCCGATCCAGCTGCGAATCTGGCGGACCAGCAGGCACTGGAAGATGCTGCCGGCCAACTCATGCTCTCCACCACACCGGCGCAGCGCAAAGCGTGTGTCAGCGCCCTGCAGATGTTCGAGGCCATGACGATGAAATGCCAGGTCGGAGTCTTCGACGAATCTTTTTAGCATCCCGCAGGTACAGGGTCCTGGTCTTGGCCGGCCTGCGGGGTAAATTGCGACGCCATGTGCGGACCACCAACGAACAGTTGCGCGAGCGGCTGATTTTCCAGGATATTTACCGGGAGCTCGACTGTGAAGAGGCGGCTGCATGCCTTGACGTGCAGCTCGCCATGCTGCCGCTCATGACCAGAAATTCGGTTTTGGAACTCGTGCGAAAACAGTATGCTTCGCGGGCGACTTTGCGTCGTCTCAAGGAAATTGACCCGTATGCTACCAAAGACTCTCCAGACCAAGCAGCCGTTCGTCAGAACATGGGCCGGATGCTGGACATGCTGGAGCGGGCAGGCCTCATGGAGTACGAAGAGCCGTCAGATTTCGTCAAGGAGGGACAATGAGCGATAGCGGCATCCCGGAAGGTTTTCAGGCCACACCTGATTCCATCATCAATGGTGCGCTGATGGATCGGGTGGGGCGGCAGTTTGCCTACATGCAGACCGCCGCTACGGATCGTCTGAATGCCGACAGCGCAATCGTCCAGAACATATCTGGATGGATGACGCGCATGTTTGGGTCGACAAGATCCGCCAACGAAATGCTGCAGTTTGGCGACACGGCGCAGCGGTTCATGGGCTTCGGAGCCAATCAACTGGCTACCGCACTGGCTCGTCAGATACCGGGGGTAGGTGCGCCAGGCGATCTGTTTGCCGGCGTGCAGCAAGCCTTCATGTCGGGCGGCACCCGCATCCTGGACGCCCATACCGGCATGGCATCCCCGATGCCAATCTGGGGATCCACCTCGACTGCTGTCGCGGCCGAAATATCACGGCGGATGCAGGAATACTATTTTCCGACCGCCAATAATGGCATGCCGGTGCTGTCCAGGACCATGGGGCTGAATACTCGGGAAATGGGTGACGTCATGGCCGACATGGGGGCTCGAGGAGCTTTCGCGGGAATGAAT
>CALMFQ010000613.1 GCA_937863215.1 uncultured Pseudomonadota bacterium | reverse complement strand
TGGCGACCAAAGAGGTGAGCATTCAGAGTGAAATCTCTGCCTATGGCACCGTGAGGGGGGCGTTGGCGGGACTTCAGTCCGCTGTGCAGGGCTTGTCGGATGCGTCCAAGTTCCAGATCGGCAAGTCGGCGTCTTCTTCTGCCAATGACGTACTTGCTGCGACAGCAACATCCGATGCCGTGAATGGCAGCTTTGCCGTTGAAGTCAGCAAGCTGGCCCAGGCGCAGCGTTTGGCGAGCGCCGGAGTCGCGTCGTCTACGGCCGTGGTCGGAAACGGGACTCTGACCATCGATTTTGGCACTATCTCCGGCGGCACCTTCAATAGCACTTCCGGCCAGTATAGCGGTGCCTCGTTTACCAGTAATGGCAACGGCGCCAAGACCATCAGCATTGATGCCAGCAACAACTCCCTGGAAGGTATTCGCGATGCCATCAACAAGGCAGGAATTGGCGTTAGTGCCAGTATCGTTAACGATGGTAGCAATACACCTTATCGGTTGGCACTGTCGGTAGCCAATGCCGGCAGCAGTAATAGTCTGAAAATCAGTGTTTCAGGCGATCCTGCTCTTTCAGCTCTGCTTGCCAACGACCCTTCCGGCACGCAAAACCTGCAGGAAACGGCAACTGCGCAAAATTCCGAGTTGAAAATCAACGGTATTGCAATCAGCAAATCCAGTACGGTCATTGCAGATGCGATTCAGGGTGTTACCTTGAATCTTTCCAAGACCAATGTTGGCTCTCCCGCGACTGTAACCGTTTCGTCCAGCAATAGTGCCATTGGCAACGCAGTTTCTGCATTCGTCAAGGCTTATAACGATGCCAAGAAAACGCTGGATTCAGTCACTGCGTATGATGGCTCCAGTGCAAAGGCGGGTGGGACTGTTGGTAAATCCGGCCCTTTGCAGGGCGATGCGACGATCCGCAGGATGCAATATCAGATCCGCCAGATGTTTTCCACGCAGGTTGCTGGCGTGGATTCAAGCTATAACTCTTTGGCCAAAGTGGGTATTGCGTTCCAGAAGGATGGGACGTTGTCTCTGGATAACACAAAATTCCAGAAAGCAGTGGATGCCAGTTATGGAAATGTTCTGGCATTGTTTGCCGCCACCGGAAATGCTTCCGATAGTCTGGTCAAATACAATAGCTCAACGACAGCAACCAAGGCCGGACAATACGACATCAATATCAGTGCTTTGGCCAGTAAGGGAAGCCTGGCTGGCTCTGCCGTGACCACCGGCTTGACTATTACCGCAGGATCCAATGATACGCTTGGGGTAACGCTGAATGGAGTAAGCTCGTCGGTTACGTTGGAGGCTAAAACGTACGCCAGTGTCGATGCTCTTGCCGCAGAAATCCAGACCAAGATCAATGGCAACAGCGCTTTTTCCGGGAGTTCGGTTGCGATTGCCGCTTCCGGAAATGCCGCCAGCTTTACTTTGACTGCGACTTCCAATCTTTATGGTTCCACATCGAACTTCTCGGTCTCCGGAAATGCTGCCAGCCTGTTTGGTGCGTCGCCCGTTGCTACCGCCGGTGTAGATGTTACAGGCACCATCGGTGGCAATAGCGCAACTGGAACAGCGCAGAAACTAATGGGTAATAGCGGGGCGTCCGATGGCCTCGCTGTCAATGTGACTGGTGGTGCCGTTGGTGACCGTGGCAGCATCAGTTTCTCGCGGGGGTTTGCATCGCAGCTGGATGGCTTGCTGAGCGATTTTCTCGGTAGTAAAGGCCTGATTGCTTCGCGTACAGATGGATTGAACGCAAGTATCAAGGGTATCGGTGTTCAACGCGACAAGTTGAATCAACGTCTGGCGGATACGGAAAAACGTTATCGGGAGCAATTTACCGCGCTGGATGTCACGCTCGGACAATTATCGCGTACCCAGAGTTACATGACTCAGCAGCTGGCAGCATTGGCGCCATCCTCTTCGAATTGAATGACATATCATGACAGTAAATCCACGTAATGCGCTTAATGCCTATACCAAGAATGCGTTGGAAACTGAGGTGGCAAGTGCTTCGCCGCATAAGTTGGTGTTGATGTTGTACGATGGTGCGATTGTATCGATTGCCAAAGCAAAGACTCATATGGAATCCGGGCAGATTGCCGCAAAGGGTCTGGCGATCTCCAAAGCGATAGCGATTGTCGAAGAGGGGCTGCGCCAAGGGCTGGATAAAACGGTCGGCGGGGATCTGGCAGAGAATCTTGACGCACTGTATGAATACATGTCGCACCGGTTGCTGCAATGTAATATCAATAACGACCTTGCCGGCCTGGATGAAGTTACCAGACTGCTGGCTCAGTTACGCGATGCGTGGGCGCAAATCGGCACTTCCGTTTCAGCGGCAAATGTGCCGACGGAACCTCCGGCAACTGCAGGTGCCAGTTATGGTAAAGCGTGATGAGCGCCGAACCGGTTTTGGTTGAATTAACCGAGATATTGCGGCTAAGCCGACAAATGCTGGACTATGCAAAATCCGATGCATGGCCTGATTTCCTGAGCTGTGCGGACGAGCGGCAGAAAAAAATAGACTGGATGATGCAACAAGTGTGGCCGGCCGCAGATTGGTCGGAGCCCCAACGGGACGCAGGGGCGAAATTGCTCACGGAGTTGTTGCATTACAATACTGACATTGGCGTGCTGGCCGGAGAATGGCACGCAGAGTTGAAAAATATTCTGACACATGCTCGCTTGGCCAGCAGGGTATCCAGCGCCTACGCGGGTAGTGCCGAATAGCGGTTCCTGGCGATAACGGTTGCCGGATTTGCGCTACGGATTGGTTGGAGAATGAATTTGGAATCGATAGTCGTAACCTGGCGGGAATTGCTGGTGGCCGGAGCGATTGTTGTTGCCATCTATGTCGCCGAGGCCGGTTTGTTCCTGGTCAAGCTGAAACGGACCCCTGCGCCGCGCCAGCCTGCGTTGGATGCGTTGCTTGCTCGTATGGCAATCCTGGAAGAGGAATTGGCCGAGTTGCGTGCGCAGCTTGCGGCGACAGAAACTGCGATACCGCTGCAACTTGAGGAAGTGAATATGCCTGTTGCTGCGCGGGATGTCGTGGATATTTCTCCTGGCGCCTACAGCAAGGCCATTGAACTGGCGCGACAGGGGTTGGATGCCGATCTGCTGTCAGCCAACTGCGGCATCTCGCGCGGCGAAGCCGAGCTGATTATTGCGCTGCACCGGTTTGATTCCACATGATGCACAACGACGGCATGAGCCAGCTGGATTTGCTGGTCAAACGGTTCTCTCCTCCGTTGCTGGAAGTCTCCCGCGACTCGACAGAGGAGCCGAATCTTGCGCCCGGCGAGCGGGTGCAGGCACATGTCCTTGCCAATTTACCAAACGGGCGATTCCATGTCCTGATCAAGGATCAGGTGCTGGATATGAATCTTCCTTCCAATACCCAGACGGGCGACAAACTCGATCTGTCCGTAGTTAAGACACAGCCGCGCCTTACTTTTGCATTAACCGACGATTTGCAGCGAGCCCTGCCGCAAACTGCGCCGGACGTTAAATTGAGCGACGCGGTTAAATATCTTGGAGCATTGCTGAGCCGGGCCACACCTGAGACTCCCGACCAAGTGCCGGCCAGTGTGCGGGCAGAGCCGTTATTGCCGGCACAGAATGAACAAGTCGACACTGCCAGATTGGCTGACTCGCTTAAGCAAACATTGAGCGAAAGCGGCGTTTTCTTTGAATCGCATCAGGCAGAGTGGGTTACCGGGCAACGTAGCCTGCAGTCGCTGATGCGTGAGCCGCAAGCGCAGCTCGGTAATAGCATAAATCAGGCGGATGCCAAGCAAGTGGCGACGCCGCCAAACTCGCCGCAGGCAAATGACGTAATTTCACGAAATACCGCCGTACTTGCACCGCTCAACCCCGCTAACGGTGATATTGGGCTGAAGCAGGATGCGTCTGTGAGTACTACGCCGAACAGCGTAGCTCCGAGCCTTGGCGATACCCGCTTGAGCGGTTCTCCGGTAGAACATGCGCAATTACGCGATCTGGTGCAGCAGCAGTTGAATTGCCTGGATACCCGCCAGCTCACTTGGC
>CALMFQ010000612.1 GCA_937863215.1 uncultured Pseudomonadota bacterium | reverse complement strand
CTGTGGGTGTTGATCACGTCGACCTTGTGTTTGCTCAGCCATTTGCGTAGCGCCAGTGCGCCGCGCAGGCGCTTTTTCGCTACCGGCAGCGCATAGGTTTCCAGCCCGCGTTTCTTGCCTTCGCGGAAGATGTTCGATTCGGCCGGGCAGATCAGGATGGTATGGTGGCCGCGCGCATTCATGCCGGCCATTTCGGTCAGGATGCGGATTTCCTGGCCGCCCCAGCCGCACGACGATTCGGTATGCAAAATGGTCAGTTTGCGGCTCATGCTGCGCTTTCCTCTCTGAACTGCATGCGGTGCAGCAGTGCGTAATGTCCGTTTTTCGCCAACAGTTCGGCGTGGCTGCCGACTTCGACGATTTCGCCCTGGCTCATCACCACGATGCGATCGGCGTTTTCGATGGTGCTCAGACGATGGGCGATGACGATGGTGGTGCGGCCCTGCATCAGTCGTTCCAGTGCTGCCTGCACCTGACGTTCCGACTGGGTGTCGAGCGCCGAGGTGGCTTCGTCGAGAATCAGGATCGGCGCGTCTTTCAGCAGCGCGCGGGCAATCGCTAGCCGCTGGCGCTGGCCGCCGGACAGGCGTACGCCTTTTTCACCGATCAGCGTATCGAAGCCTTGCGGCATTTTTTCGATGAAATCCAGCGCGAAGGCGTTTTCCGCCGCGGTGCGTACCTGCGCCGGCGTGGTTGCCTGCAGCCGGCCGTAGGCAATATTCGCCGACACGGTGTCGTTGAACAGCACCACTTCCTGCGATACCAGCGAGATATTGTCGCGCAGGCTGGCCAACTGGATGTGTTCGATCGGTGTCCCATCGATCAGGATTTGGCCGCCGGTAGGGCGGTAGAACAACGGCAGCAGGTTGACCAGCGTGGTTTTGCCGCTGCCGGAGCTGCCTACCAGTGCGATGGTTTCACCCGGCCGAATGCTCAGGTCGATGCCTTTCAGCGCCAGCCGGTCGGGCGTCTGGTAATACAGTTGCACAGCGCGCAGCTCGATCTTGCCTTGGGCGCGGCTGATTTGTTTGTCGCCGTTGTCGGTTTCCGGCTGCTGGTCGAGCAGGGTGAATACCGATTCGGCCGCCGCCAGGCCGCGTTGCAGCGAGTCGTTGACGCTGGTGATGCGTTTCAGTGGGCCGAACATCATCGTCATCGCGGTGATGAACGAGACAAAATCGCCGGCGGTGAATACGCCGCTGGCGGCGCGTACGCTGGCGAAGTAAATCACTACCGCCAGCGCTACCGATACCATCAGTTGGGTCAGGCCGGTATTGATTGATGACGATGCCACCTGCTTCACGCTATTGCGGCGCAACAGGTTCGCCAGTGCGGCGAAGCGGCGGTTTTCGTATTCCTGGCCGCCGAAAATCTTGACGATGCGCTGGCCGTTGATTGCTTCCTCCAGCACCTGGGTGGTTTCGGCCATTGCCTGTTGCTGGCCGCGCGACAGGCCGCGCAGGCGCTTGCCGGTGTAGCGTATGCTGAACGCGGCGGCGGGGATGGCGGTGAAGCAGATCAGCGTCAGTTGCCAGTCGGTGTACAGTAGCAGCGCCATCAGGCTGACGATGGTGAAACCGTCCTTGACTACTACGGTGATGATGTTGAGGCCGGCCTGGGTGACGTTGCTGACGTCGAATGCGATTCGCGACAGCAGTGTGCCCGATGGCTGGTCGTCGAAATAGCGTACCGGCAGGCTCAACAGCCGGTCGAACATTGCAGTACGCAAATCCATCACGATACGCGACGACAACCAGCTCGACGCGTAATCGTTGACGAAACTGGCCACCGCGCGCAACAGGAACAGGCCGACGATCATTGCCGGAACCAGCATCAGATTGGTGCCGGATGTTTTGGTAAAGTTGCCGTCCACCAGCGGTTTCATCAGCCGTGCGAAAGCCGGCTCGGTGGCCGCAGCAACGATCATGCCCAACAGCGAAATGGCGAAGATTTTCAGGTAGGGCCTGGCATAGCGCAGCAGGCGCAGATACAGCTCTTTGCTGGAGGTGCCGTGGTGAAGATCGGACATGTAGGGTGCCGGCGTCAAACAAGCCGGCTATTATACCAATCCCCATACGAAACGATACCTTATCATCGGCGCCGGGTGCGGGACTGGAATCCGGGTGCTGGCGCCTCCATATTCATGTCGATCGTTCCCAATCGTTACAGGAGTCATGCATCATGACCGACAACTGGTTCAAGACCGCGTTACTGATGGCTGCGATTGTCGCGCTGTTCGGCGTGGTCGGTGGCATGCTCGGCGGCCGTACCGGCATGTTGCTGGCGCTGCTGTTCGGCGGTGCGATGAACGTCTGGGCCTGGTGGTTTTCCGATCAGGCGGTGCTGCGCATGTACAACGCACAGCAGGTCGATGCGCGTAGCGCACCGGAGTTGTATCAAATGGTGCAGGAGCTGGCGCATAATGCCGGCCTGCCGATGCCGCGCGTGTACGTCATCGACGAACCGCAGCCGAATGCATTTGCCACTGGCCGCGATCCCGAACATGCCGCCGTTGCCGCAACCACCGGCATCATGCAAATGCTCGATTACCGCGAATTGCGCGGCGTGATGGCGCACGAGCTGACGCATGTGCGCAATCGCGACACGCTGATTTCGACCATTTCCGCCAGCGTGGCCGGTGCGATTTCGGCGCTGGCGAATTTCGGCCTGTTTTTCGGCGGTTCGCGCGACGAACGACCGAATCCGATCCTGGCGATTCTGGTGGCAATTCTCGCGCCGCTGGCGGCCAGCCTGATCCAGATGGCCATTTCGCGCGCTCGCGAATTTGACGCCGACGCCGGTGGCGCCGAGATCAGCGGCGACCCGCAGGCGCTGGCGATGGCATTGCAGAAAATCGAACACTACGCTCGCGGCCTGCCGATGCCGACCGCCGAGCATCACCCGGAGACCGCACAAATGATGATCATCAATCCGTTGACTGGCGCCGACATCGGCCGCCTGTTCAGCACCCATCCCGCCACCGAAGAGCGGGTGGCGCGCCTGATGCAGATGGCGCGGGGAGTGCGCTGATGCTGGCGGTACAGAAAGCGGCGTTGAAGGTGATCGGCGAGGTGCTTGCCGGACACAATCTGAATGAAGTGTTGCAGCAGGCGCAGCAACGCATGGGCGATGCGCTGCCGGGCGAGCGTGCGGCGGTGCAGGACATCTGTTACGGCACGCTGCGCCATCTGGGGCTGTTGCGTGCAGTATTGAAACAGCTGCTGCAAAAGCCGCTCGACGAACCGGTGCTGGAACAGCTGCTGTTGCTGGCGTTGTACCAGTTGCGCTTTACCAAGGCGGCGCCGTACGCGATTGTCGATCACGCAGTGACGCTGGCATCGCGCACCGGCAGCGGACGCGGCAAGGGGCTGGTGAACGCTGTGCTGCGCAATTACCTGCGCCAGCATGAGGCGCTGCTGGCCAAGGCCGAGCACGACCCGGTCGGTCGCTGGTCGCACCCGGCCTGGTGGATCGAGGCGCTGCAGGCGGAGTATCCGCAGCACTGGCAGAGCGTACTGGAGGCCGGCAACCAGCATCCGCCGATGACGCTGCGCATCAACCGCGGGCATACCGATGTCGATGGCTATCTGCGCCAGTTGCTGGAGGCCGGTATCGCCGCCAAGGCGCTCGACGCTGGTGCAATTCGCCTGCTGCAGCCGGTCGGTGTCGATCGCCTGCCGGGCTTTGCCGACGGCTGGGTTTCGGTGCAGGACTGGGGGGCGCAGGCCGCCGCCAGCCTGCTCGATCTGCAAGCGGGGCAGCGCGTACTGGACGCTTGCGCCGCGCCCGGTGGCAAAACCGGCCACATGCTGGAGCTGGCCGACGTGCAGCTGACGGCGCTGGATTCCGATGCTGCGCGATTGCAGAAGGTGGCGCAGAACCTGCAGCGTATCGGTAAAAACGCAACGCTGTTGCAGGGCGATGCCGGCGAACCGGCCGGCTGGTGGGATGGCAAGCCGTTCGAGCGGATACTGGCCGATGTGCCGTGCAGTGCTTCCGGTGTGGTACGGCGCCATCCGGACATAAAGTGGCTGCGTCGCCACAGTGATGTTGCGAAATTCGCAACAACCCAGGCGAAAATCATCGATTCGCTCTGGCAATTGCTCGCCCCGGGGGGCAAATTACTTTACGCTACCTGTTCGATATTTCCTCAGGAAAACCGGCTGCAAGCCGAGCAATTTGCCCTGCGTCATGCCGATGCCGAGCGTTTGCCGCTGCCACAGCCCTACGCCGAGCAGCTATTGCCAGACGCCGACCATGACGGGTTTTATTACGCACTTTTCCGCAAGCAGGGCGGTTGACGCCGGCGCATTGTGCCGGCGGGTGCTGTTGTGTCTGTGCTTGTCGCTGGTCGTGGCTCTGCCCGCGCGCACGGCGCGGGCCGATTCCGGCATTTCCATTACCTCTGCATCGCTGCAGTTGCAGGACGAGCGCTACGTCGTCCAC
>CALMFQ010000611.1 GCA_937863215.1 uncultured Pseudomonadota bacterium | reverse complement strand
CGGCCAGGGCAGCAGTTTCTGGTTCACCCTGCACCTGCCGCCGGCACACGACGCCAGCGCCGACCCGGCGCGCATCAGCGAGATCGTGCGCGGCCGGCGCGCGCTCGTGGTGGCCGATCACCCGCTGACCGCCGCCGTACTGCAGGAACAACTGCAGCGGCTGGGCATGCACTGCGACTGTTGCGAGACCGCATTCGATGCGCTGGATCTTCTGCAGCAGGCGCACGCTACCGGCCGGCCGGTGGACGTGGCGATCCTGGCCGAACACATGCCGGGAATCGATGCCCCGACCTTTGCCACAGCGCTGCAAGACGATCCGAACCTGGTGCGCACCACCCTGCTGGCGCTCGGCCCGCCGATCCGCCAGCGCGATCTGAGCCACTATCGCGAAGCCGGATTCCGCGGCTACCTGTCGTATCCAATCCATCGCGACGATGTACGCCGGATTCTGGAAGCAGCGTTCGGCCAGGGGTTCGAGCACATCCCGTTCATCACCCGCCACGCGCTGGCAAGCGTCACCAGCGATGGTGCCACGCCGCTGATTCGGCGGCGTTACCCCAACAGCCGGGTGCTGGTGGTGGACGACAACACAGTCAACCAGCAGGTGGTATCGGTAATGCTCGAACAATGCGGCTGTACCGTCGATGTGGCCGCCAACGGTCTGGAAGCGGTAAGCCAGGTGCAGCTGCTGCCGTACGATCTGGTGCTGATGGATTGCCAGATGCCGGAAATGGACGGTTACGCGGCCACGCGCACCATCCGCAACAACGAAATCGAGCTCGACAGCGGCCGCCATCTGCCGATTGTCGCGCTGACCGCCAACGCAATGGCCGGCGACGCCGACAAATGCCTCGCCGCCGGCATGGATGGCTACCTGTCCAAGCCGATCAGCAGCGAAGCGCTGATGCAGACGCTGAACCGCTGGCTGCGCGGCGAAGACCTGGCCGACAATGGCAGCGCCGCCACGAATGCCGCAGCGCCGGAAGCGCCGGCCGAGGACGACGACTACCAGCGCGTCAAGGCCGTACTCGGCAGCAAGCACGCGCGCCTGGTCAGCATTTACCTGAGCGAGGCAGAAGCGCGGCTGGCCACGCTGCAGGACGCATTTGCCGCCGCCGACCAGGAGCAGACACGGCTGCTGGCGCATGCGATCAAGGGCACCTCGCTGTCGATCGGTGCGCGCGAATTCGCCCGCCTGCTGGATAAAATCGAAACCCTGGCCGAGGCAGGCGCTCCGGCGAGCCAGATCGGCGCAGCAATGGCGCAGCTGGATGACAGCTTTGCGCTGGTAAAACAGCGCCTGCAACCCTATCTTGAACAAGGCTGAAGCTTTTCAGCGGCAAACCATCGCAAGGTAACACTATGCAAGTCATGATCGCTGACGACGACCAGATCACCCGTTCGGTGCTGCGCACCATCCTGCAGGACGCCGGCCACGAGGTATGCAGCGAGGCAGCCAGTGGCATGGAAGTGCTGGCCCAATGCAACCGCCACAATCTGGACGCGCTGTTTCTCGACATCAACATGCCGGCAATGAACGGCTTCGAAGTATTGCAGCAGTTGCGCTCGATCCACCCGACGCTGCACGTGGTGATGATCAGCGCCTCATCGACGCTGGAAAACGTGCGCACCGCGGCGAAATACGGGGTTAACGGCTTCGTCGTCAAACCTTTCACCCCGGACAAGGTACTGAACAGCCTCAAGTCGCTGAAGCGCGCCTGAGCCCCGCCCAAGCGGCGGATTTGGGTTAAAATGCGGCGGTGAAAATCCTCGCCTTCGATACTTCAACCGAACTTCTCTCCGTCGCGCTGTGGCAGGACGGGCAGATTCTCAGCAACGACTGCAATGCCGAGCAGCAGCATGCCGAACGCACGCTGCCGATGCTGCGCGAGCTGCTGGCGCAAGCCGGGCTGCAATTGCGCGACATCGACGCCATCGCCTATGGCCACGGCCCCGGCTCGTTCACCGGACTGCGCATTGGCTGCGGCATCGCCCAGGGCCTGGCCTATGGCGCCGCGCTGCCAGTGATCGGTATCGACTCGCTGCTGGCACTGGCGGAAGCCAACGGCAGCGAGCGCGTCTACGCCTGCCTCGATGCGCGCATGAGCCAGATATTCCATGCCGCGTACCGGCGCGACGCTAACGGCTGGCACACCGAGATCGAACCGGGCCTGTGCCATCCGCAGCAGGCACCGCAGCCGGCCGGCAACGGCTGGATTGGTGTCGGCAGCGGTTTTGCGCCACATGCTGCGGCGTTGCAGCAGCGCCTTGGCGCACATCTGGCGAGTGTCGATCCGACCCGCTACCCGCACGCACGCGCCATCGCCAGCCTGGCTGCGCGCGAAGCGGCCGCCGGCCGTACCCTGGCACCGGAGCAGGCCGGACTGGTCTATCTGCGCGACAACGTGGCGCTGAAAATCGGCGAGCAACCACGCAAATGAGCCTGAGCTTTCGCCGCATGAACGCCGCCGATCTCGATGCCGTACTGGCCATCGAATACGCGGTGTACGATTTCCCCTGGAGCCGCGGCAATTTCGACGATTCGCTGAAAAGCGGCTACAGCTGCTGGGTAGCGGAGCAGGATGGGCGGCTGGCCGGTTATTGCGTGATCATGCTGGTTGTCGACGAAGCGCACCTGCTCAATATCAGCATCAGCAAGCCGCTGCAGGGGCGCGGGCTGGGGCGCGAGCTGCTGCAGTTCGTCCAGTCGGCATCGCGCGGCCACGGCGCGAACACGCTGTTCCTCGAAGTGCGTGAATCCAACACCGCAGCGCGGCGCCTGTACGACAGCGCCGGCTTCAACGAAATGGCGCTGCGCCGCAACTATTACCCGGCAGCCGGTGGCCGCGAACACGCGGTATTGATGGGATTATCGCTATGAGCCGGCGCACGCAGATACTCAAGGAAATGGGCCTGACACCGTTGTGGCGCCTGCGGGGCGCTGCCGCGGACGAAGCAACGCCGCCGGCAGAGCCGATCAGCGACACAACGCCTGTAGCCTTGGCAACCACCGTTACCGCCGCGTCGGAACGCCACGCTGCGCCAGCAGCGCGGCAAGCGGCAGCCGACGAACCGCCCGCCTGGCTCGACGAGGCGCCGCTGCCGGATTACCTGCCGGAGTCGATGCCGGACGCAGACTTGCTGCTGCCGGCGGACGCACAGCCGGCCCTGTCCAGCCGCACGCAAGGCATCGCCCGCCTCGACTGGCCGGCCTTGCAGGCCGAAGTGGCGCAATGCACCGCCTGCGGCTTGTGCCAGACGCGCAGCAATACAGTATTCGGCGTCGGCTCGCAGCCGGCCGACTGGCTGATCATCGGCGAAGCACCGGGAGCGGAAGAGGACAAGCAGGGCGAACCCTTCGTCGGCCAGGCCGGCAAACTGCTCGACAACATGCTGGCGGCGATCGGCCTGCAGCGCGGCAATGGCGTGTTCATTGCCAATGTGCTGAAATGCCGCCCACCGCAGAATCGCGACCCGAACCCGCACGAAGTCAATCAGTGCGAACCGTTCCTGCTGCGCCAGATCGAGCTGCTGCAGCCGAAACTGATCGTCGCCGTCGGCCGCATCGCAGCGCAGAGCCTGCTGAAAACCGATGCCCGGATCGGCGCACTGCGCGGCAAAGTACACAGCTATCACGGCGTGCCGCTGATCATCACCTACCACCCTGCCTACCTGCTGCGCAGCCAGCAGGAAAAAGCCAAGGCCTGGCAAGACCTGTGCCTGGCGCGCACCACCTTCGCCAAACTGCAACGCTGACGCGTAGCGGCGTACCCTCGCACCGGTTCAGCCCGGCCAGCATTGAGCGCGTGAAACCCGGCCCGGCAGCGCCTAAGCTGTAGCATGATTCCCCGTCTACTCGCCTTCGTCGCCGGTGTCGCACTGCTGCAAATCCAGCCCCAACTGCAGCCGCCCGGCACGGTGCTGGCGTGCATGCCGTTGGCGCTGCTGGCGGCAGCGCTGCCGCTACGCTGGCGCCCGGCCGGCCATCTGCTGCTGGCGCTGGCGCTCGGTTTCGGCTGGGCCAATCTGCGCGCCGGCTGGCGCATGGCCGATCAGCTCGGTACGCAATGGGAAGGACGCGACCTCGATCTGCAACTGGTTGTTGCCGATCTGCCGCAGCCGGCCGAACGCGGCGTGCGCCTGCGCGCCGAGGTGGAAAGCGTGGCACCGGCCGGCGCACAGGTGCCGCGGCACATCCAGCTCAGCGACTACGCCGCCGAGCGCCTGCAGCAGTATCGGCCGGGGCAGCGCTGGCAGGTCACAGTGCGGCTGAAGCGCCCGCATGCCACGCTCAACCCGCACAATTTCGATGCCGAAAGCTGGATGCTGCAGCAAAACATTCGCGCCACCGGCTACATTCGCTCGGCGCGGCTGCTCGACACGCAGGTCTGGCAGCCCGCCTGCCTGCTGCACCGGCTGCGCGACCAGTTGCGCCACAGCATGCAGACTACGCTTGGCAGCCGCCCCTACGCCGGGCTGGTGATCGCGCTGGTGGTCGGCGATCAGCAAGCGATCCCGCAAACCCAATGGACGCTGTTTGCGCGCACCGGGCTGACGCATCTGGTGAGTATTTCCGGCCTGCACATCTCGCTGGTGGCCGGGCTGCTGGCAGCGGCCACGTTCCGCCTGTGGCGCCGCAGCCCGAGCTTGCCGTTGCGCCTGCCGGCGCGCAAGGCGGCGTTGCTGGCGGGAGGCGCAACCGCACTCGGCTACGCGCTGCTGGCGGGTTTTTCGGTGCCGACGCAACGCACGCTGTACATGCTGCTGATTGCCGGCTGGGCGCTGTGGTCGGGGCGTTCGCTCAGTGTGTGGCTGATTCTGTGCCTGGCGCTGGCTTGCGTCGCACTGCTCGACCCATGGGCAGTGCTGGCACCGGGATTCTGGCTGTCGTTCGGCGCGGTCGCATGGCTGGTGTGGGCCGGCAGCAACCGCCTGCGCCCGCCGCACTGGTTGCGCCACTGGCTGAACCTGCAATGGGCGCTGACGCTCGGGCTGGCGCCGGCGCTGCTGGTACTATTCCAGCAACTGCCGCTGGTGGCGCCGCTGGCGAATGCGCTGGCGATACCGCTGATCGGCAGTATCGCCACCCCGCTCTGCCTGCTGGGTGTGATCTTCCCGCCGGCACTGTTACTGGCGCACTGGCTGATCGAGCAAACCATGCTGCCGATCGGCTGGCTGGCAAGCTGGCCACCGCTACTGTGGCAGCAGCCGGAGCCGCCGCCGTGGGCGCTGCTGCTGGCAGTGCCGGCATGTATCTGGCTGACGCTGCCACGCGGCTGGCCGGCGCGCTGGCTGGCGCTACCGGCATTGCTGCCGCTGTTCTGGCCACCGCAACCGCCGCTTGCCAGCGGCAGCTATCGGCTGACCATGCTCGATATCGGCCAGGGCACCGCAGTAGTGATCCGCACCGCCCATCGCAGCCTGCTCTACGACACCGGGCCGGCGTTCAGCAGCGAGGCCGACAGCGGCAACCGCAACATCCTGCCATATCTGCGCGGCGAAGGCGTGGCGCAGCTGGACGGGCTGGTCTTGAGCCACGACGACACCGACCATACCGGCGGCGCCGCATCGGTATTGGGCGGCATGCCGACAGGCTGGCTGCTGCACTCGCTGCCGGGCCGCAGCCCGCTACTGGCGCGGCCTGGAACACGGCCACTGGCGTGCCTCGCCGGGCAACGGTGGCAATGGGATGGCGTCAGCTTCACCACCTTGGCGCCGACGGCAGCCAGCCTGAGCCGCGCCGACCTCAAGGACAACGACCGCAGCTGCGTGATCCGCGTCAGCGCAGCCTGCGGCACGGCGTTGCTGACCGCCGACATCGAGCGCGGCAGCGAGCAACAATTGCTGGCCGGGCAGGCGGCGCTGTTACCGGCCGACGTGCTGCTGGTGCCGCACCATGGCAGCAAGACATCGTCGGGGGAGGACTTCGTTGCCGCAGTGGCGCCGCGCTACGCGCTGGTCAGCGCCGGCTACCGCAACCGCTACGGCCATCCGCGCGCCGATGTGCTGCAGCGCTACTACCAGCAGCACAGCGAAATCCTGCGTACCGACCGCGACGGCGCGGTGGAGATGAGTTGCACCGACCAAGGCTGGGAGCTGCAGCGCTGGCGCACGCAGCAGCGCCGCTACTGGCAGATCGACTGAATCATGCCGCCGGCAACTTGATGCGCGCCAGCACGGTATTGCCGTTGCCCTGGTATTCGATGGCGTCGAAACTCAGCATGCGCGCCAGCGAAATACCCCGTCCGTGCGGATCGAACGCGCGCTCGGCAGAGAATTCCATGAACGGTTTCCAGTCGAAGCCATCGCCCTGATCGACGACGACAAAGCGGATTTCCTGACTGTCGCGCGTCAGCATCACCGAGGCGCGCCGCTGCGCAAATTGCGGCTGCTGCAGGCGGCGCTCCAGCTCGGCCTCCCAGGTATTGTCCTGGATCAGCTTCGATTTTTCCTTGTAGGTCACACCGAGATTGCCGTGCTCGACCGCATTGATCAGCAGCTCCGACAGCCCCATCGCCACCCGTTCCGGATCGGGACACACCGATGACAGCAGTGCGCTCAGACGCTTGGCCTCGGCCAGCGTGCGGAACTGGAATTCGCCGTAGCGCAGCATGGTCAGCGTATCGCGCTGCTGCTGCAATTGCTGCAGCAGCTCCAGCTGCGACTGCCGGTCGCGCACCGCGGCAGAAACGATGGCCAGCAACGTTTCGCGCTCGAACGGCTTGGTCAGGTAATAATAAGCGCCGGCATTCAGCCCCTCCCGCACCGCCTCGGGCGAGCCCATCGCCGTCTGCAGGATCACCGGCAACATTTTGAAGCGGTCCATCTGCTTGATTTTCGCCAGCAGCTCCATACCGTTCATGCGCGGCATCATCCGGTCGAGCAGGATCGCGTCGTAGCTGACGTCGTCGCGCTGCAACAGCTCCCACGCCTCGACGCCATCGTAGGCAGGCTCAACGCTGTAGCCTTTCTGCTCCAGATGCTCGGTAAGGATTTCGATATTGAACGGCTCGTCGTCGACGATCAGGATATGCGGGGCGCTAGTGCCTTCATGCTCCATGCTGGATCAGCTCCTCGTTGTGATACGGCAGATATACGATCAGGCTGGCGCCGCCGTCCGGGTGATTGCAGGCGATGATCTCGCCGCCGTGGCCGCGCACGATTTCACGGCAGATCGCCAGCCCGAGCCCGGCGCCACCGGCGCCGGTCTGGGTTTTGCTGCTCTGGATGAACTTGTCGAAAATGCTCTCCAGCTCGTCATCGGGAATACCGATGCCATGATCGCGCACCTCCAGCGCCAGCGCATCGACCGCCAGATCGGTCGGCATGCGGCTATCGGCAAACGAAATCTCGATCGAACTGCCCTCGGGGCTGAATTTGATCGCGTTGCCGAGCAGATTGCGCACTACCTGGCTGATGCGCAGCAGGTCGAAATTCACCTGCGTCGCCACCGCCGGCGCCGCAATGCGCATCGCCAACCGTTTGGCCACGCATAGCGGCTGCAGCTCTTCAACGGCCTCCTGCACACACGGCAGCAGATCCTGCCGCTGCATGTTGTAAAGCATCTTGCCCGCCTCCAGCTTGGACAGATCCAGCAGGTCATTGAGGATCGCCAGCAGACGTTTGCCGCTCTGGTGGATACGTTCGAAATAATGGCTGAGTTTTTCTGCCGGCGCGCTGCCGCTCTTGCTCTGGCCCAGCTCGGCGAAGCTGAGGATCGCATGCATCGGCGTGCGCAGCTCGTGCGACATATTGGCAAGGAATTCCGATTTGGCGCGGTTGGCGTTCTCCGCCATCTCCTTGGCCTGGCGCAGCGCCTGCTCGGCCAGGCGACGGTCGGTCACGTCCTCGTACATCCAGATCGCACCGGCCATCGGCTCGGCCGCATCCAGCGCCTTGCCGCGCACGCTGCACCAGAACTGGCGTCCCTGTGCATCGACATACAGATGCTCGCCCTGATACACCTCGCCGCGCGCCAGCACCGGCAGGAACAGCCCGGCGATACGCTCGTAGGTTTCCTCGTCGGCATAAATGGCGCGCGTGGACATGCCGACCATGGCCTCTTGCGCATAGCCGAACAGCTCGCCCATCGCCGGATTGGTCGAAACGATGTGGCGCTTGGTGATGTGCGCGATCGCCATCGGGCTGGCATCGAGCATCGTCTGCAATTCGGCGGTACGTTCCCGCACCAGCTCGGCCAGGTGGTCGCGGTGACGGATCAGCTCGGCTTCGGTCTGCTTGCGCTCGCTGATGTCGCGCAGGATCAGCAGGAATTCGCCCTCGCCATACTGCGTAACCCGCGCCTCGAACGACAGCGTCGCGCCGGCCGGGCGCAGGTCGAATTCGAACAGCTCGGTGCGGCCGCTGGCCTCGGCATCGAGCATCGCGATCTGCAGCCGGTTGGCCACTTCG
>CALMFQ010000610.1 GCA_937863215.1 uncultured Pseudomonadota bacterium | reverse complement strand
GAATTATCGCGTCTGGAACCGGAGAACCTATCCATGGCAACCAGTCTGATCCTGCCGCGCCAGCAACTGCGCGAATTCTTGGTCCTGTGCAAACCGCGGGTGGTGGCGCTGATCGTCTTCTGCGCCATGATCGGCATGTTTCTCGCTGCACCGGAAATCCCGCCGCCGGCGCTGGTGCTGGCGGCAACCGTCGGCATCGGCCTGGTTGCCGGAGCTGCCGCGGCAATCAATTGCCTGGTGGAACACAAGATCGACGCGGTGATGGCACGCACCCGTGCCCGGCCGTTGCCACGCGGCACCGTATCGCAACAGCAGACGCTGCTGTTCGCCGGCTTGCTCGGCGGTAGTGGCTTGTGGTTGCTGTATGTGCAGGTCAATCCGCTGACCATGTGGCTGACGCTGGCGACGTTTGTCGGCTACGCAGTGATCTACACCGTGTTGCTGAAGCCGAATACGCCGCAGAATATCGTCATCGGCGGCGCTTCCGGCGCCATGCCGCCGGTGCTGGGCTGGGCTGCGGTCAGCGGCGATGTCACGGCGAATGCGCTGGTGCTGTTCCTGATCATCTTTGCCTGGACCCCGCCGCATTTCTGGGCACTGGCTTTGTACCGCAAGCTCGATTACGCCAAGGCCGGCCTGCCGATGCTGCCGATTACCCATGGCGACGATTTCACCCGGTTGCACGTGTGGCTGTATACCATTCTGCTGCTGGCGGTGAGCCTGCTGCCGGTGGCTACGCGCATGAGCGGTGTGCTGTACCTGCTCTCGGCATTGTTGCTCGGTGCCGTGTTCCTCGGCCACGCCTGGCTGGTGTGGCGCCACTATAGCGACGCGCGCGCACGCGCCGCGTTCCGTTATTCGATCGTCTACCTCAGCCTGCTGTTCTTCATGCTGATGCTCGACCATTACTGGCTGCTGGCGCTGTAAGCCGATGTCCGCACGTCCGTTGCTGTTGCCGCTGCTGGCGGCCATGCTGCTGGGGAGCAGCGGCTGCGACAAGCTTGCCGCCTCTCCGCAGCCGCAGCAGCTGTTTCGTGCCGCCGACATCAGCGGTGCCGGATTCGGCCGCGCATTCGCGCTCACCGACCACAAGGGCCGGGCGCGCACGCTGGCGGATTATCGCGGCAAGGTGGTGGCCTTGCTGTTCGGCTACGTGCATTGTCCCGACATGTGCCCGCTGACGCTGCACGAGCTGCGGCGCGCGCAACACGCGCTGGGTGCGCAGGGGAGCGGGCTGCAGGTGCTGTTCGTCACGCTCGATCCGCAGCACGATACGCAAGCCGCGCTGGCGCAGGCAATGGCGAATTTCGACCCGGCATTCGTCGGCCTGCGCGGCGATGCTGCGCAAACCCGGCAGGTGATCGGCGATTTTCGGCTGGTTTTACAGCGGCTTGCGGCGGCCGGCAAAGATGCGGGCGAGATCGGCCATTCGGCCGGAACCTACGTTTTCGACCGCCACGGAAAGCTGCGTTTATATGCTGCTTACGGCACCGCTCACGAGGCGTTCGAACACGATTTTCGCCTGCTGTTGAGCGAAAGATGAGCCGGCAAATTACCCGGCGCGAAATTGCTTGACGCGCTTTTGGTTAGCGCGTAAAAAGCTGACTGGTGTTTGGATTCAAGTGTTCTGCAGGACTGGTTTAGCCAATGCGGTCTTGAAGCAAACCGTGGTAGCAGACTGGATTGTCGATGGCTTTTTTCCATTGCGACAGCTGCAAGGGCATCAGCCCGGTAAATTTTTGAAAAGTATGGAGACTCGCAATGGCGACTGGTACCGTTAAATGGTTCAATGATTCTAAAGGTTTTGGTTTTATCACTCCGGACGATGGTGGCGAAGATCTGTTCGCGCACTTTTCGGCAATCAACATGGCTGGTTTCAAAACCCTGAAAGAAGGCCAGAAAGTTTCGTTCGAAGTGACCCAAGGCCCGAAAGGCAAGCAGGCTTCGAACATTCAGAACGCCTGATTTCGATGTAATGGCTGCCTGATTCGGGCAGGCCAGACTCGAAACAAAAAACCCGATTGTTCTTGCAATCGGGTTTTTTATTGCCCGCGCTCAGTAATGCGGCGGGATTTCCTGCTGCTGCATGCCGCTGTCGGTGGCACCGGCGTAATTCTTCACTTGCTGGTACAGCACGCGCAGCTGCTGTTGCAGCAAATCCATTTGCTGCTGCTGGCGGATCACGGTCTGGTTCAGCGTTTCCAGCAGTTCTTCCTGAAAGCTGAGCTTGATTTCCAGCTCGGTGATGCGGTCTTCCATGGCTCTCGCTCCAAATGACAAAGACCGCATAAGCGGTCTTTGCTGCATGCAATCCGTCGATCGG